>CATLGN010000167.1 GCA_949935685.1 uncultured Lachnospiraceae bacterium
TATGATCACGCTGCATTTTAAGCCGGACTATGCCATCGACAATCTGCGGGCCAATAATTATATCTGCCATTTCAGCGCCTTTTCGCGCGCGCTGCTGGAAGGGACGGAGCTGTTCCGCTCGGAATTTGACGGCAGTCAGGATCACGATATGATTCTGCGGCTGACGACCCGGGCGCGGAAGGTGGTGCATGTGCCGAAGCTTTTGTACTATTGGCGCTCCCATAAGGCGAGCGTGGCGTCGGACATCAGCGCCAAACTCTATTGTATCGACTCGGCCAAAGGGGCCGTGGCCGATCATCTGCGCAAGTGCGGCATGGATCACTTTACGATTACAAGCACCCGCGCTTTTGAGACGATCTTTCGGATTCAGTACCGGTTGACCGGGCGGCCGAAAATCTCAATTATCATTGCGAATAAAGACCACTATGCGGATCTGAGCCGGTGCATCGCATCGATACTGGATCTGTCTACCTACGAAAACTACGAGATTATCGTGGTGGAGAACAACAGTACGTCGCGTGAAATCCGTGACTATTATGAAGAGATCGGAAAGCATCCGCGGGTGCGGATTGTCACATATGAAGGGGCGTTTAACTATTCCCGCATCAATAATTTCGGCGCCTCGTTTGCGGAGGGGGAATTTCTGCTGCTGCTGAATAACGATACGCAGGTTATTACCGTCAACTGGATGGAAGAACTGCTGATGTACGGGCAGCGGGAAGATGTGGGCGCGGTCGGCGCCAAGCTGTATTATGCGGACAAGACCATTCAGCATGCGGGTATCGTACTCGGTCTGGGAGCCCATCGCACGGCCGGGCATACCCACTATAAAGTAAATATCGAGAATGTGGGCTATATGGGGCGTCTCTGCTATGCGCAGGATGTGTCGGCCGTAACAGGCGCCTGTCTGCTCGTACGGAAATCATGGTATGACAGTCTGGGCGGCCTGGACGAAAACTTTGCCGTGGCGCTCAACGATGTGGATTTCTGTCTGCGTCTGCGGGAAATGGGGCTTTTGAATGTCTTTACGCCGTTTGCGGAGCTGTATCATTTTGAATCCAAGTCCAGGGGGCTGGACGACGACGGAGAACGGGCGAAGCGTTATGACGAGGAGTCCGCGCGCTTCCGGCAAAAGTGGCAGGCGGCGCTGGCAGCCGGGGACCCGTACTATAATCCCAATTTTTCACTGGATCGGAGCGATTTCAGTTTGCGCCTGCCGGGCGGGAGCTGATTGCGCGCAGGCCGGGCAGATTGCAGCCCGGAGCTGTTATAAATTATTCAAACAGGAGGTATGGCAATGAGTTACAGAGAAGAGTATGATTTCTGGCTGACAGATTCCTACTTTGACGAAGCGACAAAACAGGAGCTGCAGGGGATTCGGGACAATGAAGCGGAAGTGGAAGACCGCTTTTATAAGGAGCTGGAATTCGGGACAGGGGGACTGCGCGGCGTGATCGGCGCAGGGACAAACCGTATGAATATCTATACGGTGCGCAAGGCGACACAGGGGCTTGCCAACTATATTTTAAAGAAGGGCGGCAGGGAAAAGGGCATAGCGATTGCCTATGATTCCCGTCTGATGTCGCCGGAATTTGCCGATGAAGCGGCGCTCTGTATGGCGGCCAATGGCATTAAGGCATACGTATTCGAAACGCTGCGCCCGACGCCGGAACTTTCTTTTGCGCTGCGGAAACTGGGCTGTGTGTCCGGCATTGTCGTAACGGCAAGCCACAATCCGCCGGAATACAACGGCTATAAGGTGTACTGGGAAGACGGCGCACAGGTGGCGGCACCCAGAGATCAGGAGATTATCGCGGAAGTAAAGGCCGTTACCGATTACCATGCGGTAAAGACAATGGATAAGGCGAAAGCGCAGGCGGAAGGCCTGTATCAGGTGATCGGTCAGGAGATCGACGACGCTTATATGGAAGAACTGAAAAAGCAGATCATTCATCCCGAAGTGATCAAAGAGATGGCGGATGATATTAAGATCGTGTATACCCCCTTCCACGGCACGGGCAATCTGCCGGTCAGACGGATTCTGTCCGAACTCGGCTTCCGTCATGTCTATGTCGTACCGGAGCAGGAGCTGCCGGATCCGAAATTTACAACGCTTGACTATCCGAACCCGGAAGATCCGAAAGCCTTTACACTGGCGCTGAAGCTGGCGAAGGAAAAGGATGCGGACATCGTACTGGCAACCGACCCGGATGCGGACCGTCTCGGTATCTATGCGAAGGATACAAAGACGGGCGAATATGTACCGTTTACAGGAAACATGTCCGGTATGCTGATCGCGGAGTATATTCTGCGGGAGCGCACGGCGGTTGGCACAATGCCGGAAAATCCCGCGCTTGTCACAACGATTGTCACAACGAATATGGCGAAGGCCATTTCCGATACATACCATGTGAAATGTATCGAAGTGCTGACCGGTTTTAAGTTTATCGGCGAACAGATCAAACTGTTTGAGCAGACGGGCTGCAACAATTATGTGTTCGGTCTGGAAGAGAGCTATGGCTGTCTGGCAGGCACCCATGCGAGGGACAAGGATGCGGTTGTCGCCGTTATGTGTCTGTGCGAAGCGGCCGCATGGTGTAAGAAACACGGCATTACGCTGTGGGATCAGATGCTGAAATTATATGAGCAGTTTGGATATTATAAAGAGAGCCAGTATGCGATCACCCTGAAAGGCATCGACGGTTCCCGCCAGATCGCGGAGATTATGGATCGGCTGCGCAGCAATCCGCCGAAGGAATTCGGTGAACTGAAGGTTACGGCGCTGCGGGATTATGCCAATAACGTGGTGACGGACATGGCGACGGGCGAAAAATCCGAAACCGGCCTGCCGAAATCCAATGTGCTGTATTTTGATCTGACAAACGATTCCTGGTGCTGTGCGAGACCTTCGGGGACGGAGCCGAAGATCAAGTTCTACATGGGCGTAAAGGGAGAAAATCTCGCCGATGCGCAGGCGAAGGTCGATGCGCTGACAGCGGAGCTGAAACAGAAACTGGACGAAGGAAAATAGAGACAGTATCATATGAAAAAATTAGTGGATCAGATTTTGAAATTCGGGATTGTGGGAATCATTGCTTTTTTTATTGATTTTGGCGTTTTTAAGCTGCTTTCCGGCGTTTTTGGCGTACATTATCTGGTGGCGAACTTTTTTGGCTTCACGATTTCGCTTATCTTTAATTATATTGCCAGTATGACGTTTGTCTTTGAACGGAAAGAAAATGCGGACAAACGGGCGGAATTTGTGATTTTCACGGTGCTCAGCGTGATTGGTCTGCTCCTGAACGAGTTGATCATTTTCCTGTGCATCGAGGGAATTTATCTGAAAATACCGGTGCTGACGGCGCATATGAGCCGTCAGTGGGCGGAAACTTTTGGAAAAATTGTTGCCACGGGTATTGTTATGGTTTATAATTTCATAACGAGAAAAATTTTTCTGGAAAAGAAAGCGTAATCAGCAATGGAAGGACAGAGAACATACAGGCATGAATATAAGTTTCTGATCGATGAAAGGCAGAAGGCCCGTCTGTATTACCGGTTACAAAATCTGATCCCGCTGGATGTGCATGCGGGGACGGAGGGACATTACTGGATTCGGAGCGTTTATTTTGACGATTACCGGGACAGTTGTTTTTATCAGAATGAGGACGGCATCAATGAGCGCGCCAAATACCGGATTCGCATATCTCAGGTGTCGGACCGGAGTCTCCGGCTGGAGCGCAAGAGCAAGAAAAATGGCATGACGTGCAAGGAGTCGGCGGCGCTGACCCGCGCCCAGTGCGAAATGCTCCTGCAGGGCCGTCCCCTTCCTCAGGATGCACCGCAGGCGGAGCAATACCCGGAGGTGCTGCGGCAGTTTCTGGTATTGATGCTGCAACGGGGGATGCGGGCGAAAACGATCGTGGAGTACGAACGGATTCCGTTCATATATCCGGCGGGCAATGTGCGCATTACGTTTGACAGAAATATTTCTTCTTCGCTGCAGACAGAACGTTTTTTTGAGCGCGATACGCTGCGTTATCCGATTCTGGCGAAGGGGTGGCAGTTGATGGAAGTGAAATTTGACGAATATCTTCCTTCGTTTATCAGGGAAAACCTGGAAATCGGCAGTCTGCGGCAGACAAGCTTCTCCAAATATTATCTGGGGAGGAAATACACGGTTTCCTGTGCAGGAGGTAGGTTAAAATGAGTTTCAGAGACATAATTAAAAAGTCCGTGCTGGAAAGTTTTACGGGCAGCAGCATAACAACGACAACCGTATGCGTGACACTGGGAATTACTGTGATTCTCGCATTGTATCTCTTTGCGGTGTATTATCTTTCCACAAGAAAGACATTCTATAATAAGACGTTCAATGTATCGCTGGCGGCCATCGCGGTCATTACGGCCAGCATTATACTGGCGATGCAGTCCAATCTGGCGATTTCCCTCGGTATGGTGGGCGCTCTTTCGATTGTGCGTTTCCGTACGGCGGTAAAAGACCCCAAGGATCTCGTGTTTTTGTTCTGGTCGATCAGCATCGGCATTATCTGCGGCGCGGGAATCTATGAGATCGCGGTGATTTCATCGCTGATTATCACCATCGGCCTGTTTGCGCTGGAATTGACGCCGGTCGGCAGTGCCAGCGGGATTCTCGTTGTCAACTGTGGCTCGCTGGAGCAGGAGGCGCAGATTATGGAAATCGTAACAGGA
>CATLGN010000168.1 GCA_949935685.1 uncultured Lachnospiraceae bacterium
ATCGTCATTCGGATCTTTGGGGAGCAGAAGAATTTTCAGCTTTTGTTCCAGCTCCGCCACCCGTTTCTTTGCGTCCGCCAGTTCCTCCTTCAGCATGTCCCGCATTTCTTCGTCGTTTTCTTCTTCCAGCATGGCAAGACTGTCCGCAATGTCCTGCCCGCATTTTTTATACTCCCCATAAGCCTCCACAATCGGTGTCAGATTGCTCTGCTCCTTCATCAGCTTACGGAAACGCTCCTGATTGTTCGCAACGTCAGGCTCGTTTAACTCATTCATGATCTCCTCAAACCTGCTGACCAGATCATCCAGTTTATCAAACATTCTCTTTCTCCTGCCATATACACCGCGCCACCCTGTCATGGCCCGCGTAATCCTTTACGATCTCCACACTGTCATAACCCGCGTCCTCCAGAATGCGCCGCACATCCGCTCCCTGATCGAACCCGATCTCCAGAAAAACCCCCGCGCCGCCGTTCAGATACGCCTTTGCCTCCCGGCTGATCCGTCGGTAAAAATGCAGGCCGTCTTCCTTTCCGTCCAATGCAGTCAGCGGTTCATGGGAACGCACTTCCTCCATCAGCCCGGGAATCACATCGGTCCGGATATACGGCGGATTGGACACCAGCATATCAAACCGGCTGCCGCTCTCCAGTCCCGCAAACAGATCGCCTTCCCGGAAATCCGCTTCCAGCCCGAGCGCCGCCGCATTTTTTCCGGCAACCGCCAATGCCGCCGCAGAAATGTCCACGCCTGTTCCCACACAGTCATTGGAATATCGCAGCAGACTTAATAAAACGCAGCCGCTGCCCGTACACATATCCAATATCCGCATCCCGTCATGCAGCTCCCGCATCGCTTCTTCCACAAGAATCTCCGTATCCTGCCGGGGAATCAGCACATGCTCATTGACCGCAAACGAAAGTCCCATGAATTCCTGTACACCCGTAATATACTGCAGCGGCACACGGCGCGCCCGCTCTGCGACAGCGTCCAGATACCGCTGCGTCCGCGCCTGCTCCACTTCCGTTTCTGCGTGAACCAGCAGCGCGTTTCTGTCCGTATGACAGATATGTTCCAGCAACAGTCTCGCGTCCAGAGACGCTTCTCCGATTCCGGCCGCCGTCAGCCGTTCCGTTCCCAGGCGATATAATGCTCCGTACTTCATGCCCCTGTCTTCTCCTCGGGCGCATCCGATTCCGCCCCGGAGCCGGAATCGTCCACCTCATATCCGTACGTATCCCGCAGATACGCCTTCCAGTCAAATACCGCCTCCACGGAAGCGATCGCCACCGCCACCATGTCCTCGTCCGGCTCCTTTGTCGTCAGCTTCTGCAGCCACATCCCCGGCGCAGACAGAATCCGCACCAGAATGAAATTGCTGTTGCCCGCCAGACGGATAATCTCATAGGAAATCCCCGCAATCACCGGTATCAGCAGAATCCGCAGCCCCACCCGATATACGGGGTCTTCCACACGGATGAAAAAAAAGAGGATTACACTGACAAACATGACGAATAACAGAAAACTCGTACCGCACCGCTTATGCTGCCGCGAACTGCGCATCACATTCCGCACGGTCAGCGGACGCCCACGCTCAATGCAGTTGATGCACTTATGTTCCGCGCCATGATACTGATACAGCCTGTGAATGTCCTTCATCGCGGAAATGCCCACCACATAGAGTACAAAAATCAAAATACGGATCAGCCCTTCGATAATCGCCGTCAGAGAAGCGTTTCTCACATATCCGCTCAACAGGCTGGAAATAAAATAAGGCAGTATCATAAATACTGCTACCGCTATGACAATCGAAACCGCTGTCGTCAGTCCCATCGCCACGTCATCCGCTTTGTCGCCGAACAGTCTTGCAAAGAGCGACGGCTTTTCCGACTTCTCCGCCTCCCCATCCTCTTCATAAAAAGAAACCGACCATGTCAGGGTGCGCATTCCCAGTATCATCGAATCCACAAAGTTAAAAATACCGCGGACAAACGGAATCCGTTTCAACACGCTGCTGTGCATAACGCCCCGGAATTCTTCCCGGTCAACCGCGATCGTCCCATCCGGCTTTCTGACTGCCACCGCATAGGTATCCTTGTGCTTCATCATAACCCCCTCCAGCACCGCCTGTCCGCCAATGCCGCAGGAGCGATTATACTTCTTTTTCATTATGGACCTCCAGACCGCCCAATCAAAAATAAGGTTGAGATTATAAACCTCAACCTTTTTTTCGTATTGCTATTTGTTTCCCACGCCATACTTCTTATTAAACTTATCAATACGTCCCGCCACTCTTGCAGCTTTCTGCTGGCCCGTATAGAACGAATGGCATTTGGAACAGATTTCCACATGAATCTCTGGTTTTGTGGACCCCGTTACAAACGTATTGCCGCAGTTACAGGTTACGGTTGCCTGATAGTACGCCGGATGGATTCCTTCTTTCATCGCTCTCACCTCTCTATTGTAATCAAAATCATTTCTTTTTGTATTCTCTTTTCCGCATCTGCACTGTCATCACAGACAGCTTATTCATTGTAGCACAGTTTTTTTTTACATGCAAGCCCTTTTACAAGAATTTAATTTTCTTTACCATGCCCACAAATTCCATATTGTTTCTTGTCCGGGAAAACATATCCAGTATTTTCTCCACCGCTTCCTCCGGTTTCAGCGTATTGAGCGCTTTGCGCATAATGTTGATCGCTTCCAGTTCTTCCCGGCTCAGCAGCAGATCTTCCCGCCGCGTACTCGATTTGGGAATATCGATGGCCGGAAATACCCGGCGCTCGGAAAGCTTTCTGTCCAGGACCATCTCCATATTGCCGGTGCCCTTAAATTCCTCGTAAACGACATCGTCCATTTTACTGCCGGTTTCCACCAGCGCCGTCGCCAGAATCGTCAGGCTGCCGCCTTCCCGCATATTCCGCGCCGCGCCGAAAAACCGCTTCGGCATGTGTAGCGCCGCCGGGTCAAGGCCGCCCGATAAGGTTCTGCCGCTGGGCGGAACGACCAGATTATACGCTCTTGTCAGACGCGTAATGCTGTCCAGCAGGATTGTCACATCCTTTCCGTGTTCGACAAGGCGCTTTGCGCGCTCGATTACCATTTCCGATACCCGTTTATGGTGTTCCGGGAGTTCGTCAAACGTCGAATAAATCACTTCCACATTCGGTCCCTCAATCGCCTCCCGGATGTCCGTCACTTCTTCCGGGCGTTCATCGATCAGCAGAATAATCAGATGCATCTCCGGGTTATTTCTTTTGATCGACTTGGCAACTTCCTTTAATAATGTCGTTTTGCCTGCTTTCGGCGGAGACACGATCATGCCTCTCTGCCCCTTGCCCACGGGACTCATCAAATCCATAATCCGCATAGCCACACTGGCCCCCGGCGTCTCCATGCGCAGCCTTTTATCCGGGAACACCGGCGTCATATCCTCGAAATTGCGCCGGCGCGACGCCACCTCCGGCACATATCCGTTGATTTTTTTGACAAACAGCAGTGCACTGAACTTTTCAGCCTGCGTTTTCACCCGCGTATTGCCTTCGACAATGTCTCCCGTTTTCAGTCCGAAACGGCGTATCTGGCTCGGCGCCACATAGACATCGTTTTCACCCGGCAGATAATTTTCACAACGGATAAAGCCATATCCGTCCGGCATCACTTCCAGAATGCCGTTTGCAATCTCGCCGCTGTCCAGATCGGCCAGCGATTTTTCGTTATCCGTCCGCTCACGCTCGCCCTTTCCGGCAGCTTCCGCCCGCTCCGGTCTTTCCGCACGTTCCGGCTTCGCCGCCCGCTCGCCTTTTTCCGTATGTTCCGGCTTCACCGCCCCTTCCGGGCTGCTCGCCTGCCTGCCCTGCGGAGCCGCTGCCTCCTCTGCCCGCGCCGGTGCAGACGCCCTGCGGCTTTCCCTGTCGTCCAACTCCAGCATGGCTTCCACGACCTCCGCCTTTTTCATTGCGGAAGTCCCCCTGATTCCTCTTGACTTTGCAATCGCTTTTAAATCCGCTAAAGCCAATGACTCGTATTTTTCTTTCATTATGTTCCTCCCTTTTTCATTCCTGTTTTATTTTTCTCTGTTGTCCGATGGGATTATCGTACGAACGTACATGAAACGATCCGAAAATATCCAAAGTCCTTTAACTGATAGCTTTATTATACATAACTTTGCGCGGAATGCAAATATATTTTGGAGTATGACGCCAGGGACTCTTTTTCCGCTCTCTCTGGCGTCATCCCTTCCTTTCATACTGTAAAAACACATACTCCAGATCAAAATATGTCTGTTCTTCGCTGTCGCGGGTAATCTTCCAATCCGGCATCCGATCCAGATTGGGAAAATAGCGATCTGCTTCGTAGGTGCGGTTGATCTTCGTAATATGCGCCACATCACAGTAGGGGAGCATCTGACGATAGACGCTTTCCCCGCCTGCAATATAAATATCCTCGGAAGCATACTGCTGCAGTTCCTGCAGCAGTTCTTCCAGCGAATGCACGACAAGGGCATTGCGGACCCGCAGGCGCGGATCGGCTGAGAGAATAATATTCATACGATTGGGCAGGGGCATACCCTGGGGAAAGGTTTCCAGTGTCCGGCGTCCCAGTACGATCACCTTTCCCGTCGTCTCTTCCCTGAAGTATTTCTGGTCGTTGGGTATCCGTACAAGCAGGTCGTTTTTCCTGCCGATCGCCCAATGATTGTCTAC
>CATLGN010000169.1 GCA_949935685.1 uncultured Lachnospiraceae bacterium
CATCTGATACTGCAGTTTGCGGCTCACGGACATAATCTGCTCGAATAATTCTTCCACACCCTGGCTGTTAAACGCGCTGTGCGTCATCGCCTTCACCGTTTTCAGTTTTTCTTCCTCTCTGGCTCTGTCGAATACCTTCTTGCCCGTATGAATTTTGTATTCCGCCACCCGTGCGCAGATGTCCATGCGCTTTTCATACAGTTCCACAATCTGTCGGTCTATTTCATCAATCTCCTGCCGGAGCACGCCCAAGTCTGTCATAACTGGTTTCCTTTCCCCGTAAAAAATACGTGTCACAGGCTTTTGACACTCTTATTTTATCTTATAACAATTTGACTGCCCATGCAAGCACAGAAAGCGGGGAGGATGGCGGTATTTGCTCTTCGGGATGTATCGGGCAAAGGCAACGCCGCCGGGGAGGGGAAAGAAGCCCCGGCGGCTATGCATTGTATGAAAAACTTTCTGCCACCAGCATCACGCAGCAGCTTCCAGAATCTATATAAAAACTTGTCAGTCAGTTCGGTCCCCTCCGAATGATTTCCGACAGAATATATACAGCGCACTGTCCAAGATACATTCTGAACGCCCTTTTATATTATAAAAACGTACGGCTAAACAAAAGCCGGAAATATTATCAATGCATATATGGTTCCGACAGGCATGGCAATCCCGCTTATATGCCTTGCGGAGGGTATTAGCGGTTCTTACGGATGCCTCTCCGCCGGCAATTTCCGGACAGGGATGTCCGGAAAAGGCCGACTTGCGCCCGGACGGCGCATAGAGGCCGGTTGCACGCCCGACAAAACTTATGGCGGCATCCGTTAGAACCACTTATGCCCGCAGCCCGGTATATAAGCGGGATTGCCCATGCCTGCCGGAATGTAGTCATGCAATCAGAATATCCCCGACTTTTCAAAATCCCCATATGAAAAATCATCCCCAACCACTTCAATCCCCCTGCCGAAAGTGCTATAATAACCATACAAAATCAAATTCCATATCTGAGGGGGAGGATTTTATGAGAATTGTAAAAAATATACTGATTACGCTGGCTTTCGTCCTGTTTTTTGCCGCATTATCCTTTTTTATCTGGTTTTCCAGACGGGTGCCGGAAAATCCGCCGGAAAAGGCGGGAAACACGGCGGGCAATCTGAACAACGGCGGGCTGTTCTGTGAAGACGAAGGCGTTGTTTATTTTGCAAACGCCTATGACAACTATGCTTTGTACTGTATGAATCCCGATGAGACAAATGTGAAGAAGCTCTCCAATACGCAGGTAAGCTCTCTGAACGCGGCGGGCAATTTCCTGTATTATTATCAGTCTGCTTCTTCCGCTTCGGATAAGTTCTCCTCGGTCTTTCGCACCAACGGCGTATACCGCTCCAAAAAGAACGGGAAGTCCACCGTTTGTCTGAAGCGCGTTCCCTCGCCCTGTCTGTCTTTGTCCGGCAACACGGTCTTTTATCAGTCCTACAGCACAAAGACCGGTACGACGCTGTATCGCATTGGCACGGATAAAACAGACGATATGGAAATCGCGGACTATATTATCAATCCTGCGGGCGTGCAAAATGGGCGCATTTATTTCGGCGGCACAGGAAGCGATCACTATCTGTACAGTCTGAATACGGAAACCAACGCTGTCTCCACAGTATTCACCGGCAATGTATACAATCCTGTGGCAGAGGGCGACTACGTCTATTACATGGATGTTTCCTCCAACTACCGGCTGTGCCGTTATTCCCTTTCCACACAGGCCATAGAAGTACTGACAGAGGATCGGCTGGATTTTTTCAATGTAGCCGGGGATATGATTTATTATCAGAAAAGCGATCAAAAGGAACCTGCCCTGAAGCGGATGCGCCTGGACGGCAGCGGGGCGGAAATCGTGGCGTCCGGTGTCTTCGAAAAAATCAACGCCACCTCGCAGTATGTCTATTTCAACGCCTATGATACGCCGACGCCCGTATTCCATACGCCCTTGTACGGACCGGTACAGGTGGAAACGTTTTCTGCCGCGGCAGCAGCAGTGGCAGTCGAATAAACAACCAATCGGAAATATAGTATACAGACAGGAGAAAACAAGATGTACACTTTAGCGTTTGCCAAAACAGCCGATGCGGAATTATGTTATCAAATCATCGATGAAGGGAGACGATTTCAGAAAGAACAGGGATTTGTCCAATGGACAGACGATTATCCCAATATCGATACCATTCACAGCGATATAGCGGCAAATATCGGATATGTACTGAAAACAGACAATAACATTGCCGGATACATGTGTATTGACTTCTCCGGTGAACCCGCCTATGTAAATATTGATGGCGCATGGCGTTCTGCGCAGCCATATGCCGTTGTGCACCGTATGGCCTTCAGCCGGACATTTCAGGGGACCGGACTGGCAAATACGGCTTTCGCACTCATTGAAGCCCTGTGCCGGGACAAAAATATCCCCTATATCCGCGTGGATACGGATCCTGCAAACAAACGAATGCAGCACATTCTGACAAAGAATGGTTTTGCACATTGCGGCAGCATCACCTTTCAGGGAAGCGAAAAGCTCGCCTATGACAAGCTGCTCCTGTAACCGTGTCAGCGCAAACACAATGGGACAGAGGCCGGAAAGGCAATCCCCTGGCAAGGGCTTTTCCGGTTTCTGTCCCGTTCTTTTTTCGATTCACAGCTTTTCCCGCAGTTTCTCCCAGATCTCCGCCACAGTCTTCCCATAAACCGGATGCACCCACTCAGGCGCAATCTGCATCAACGGCTGCAGCACAAACTCCCGGTTCTGCATATCAGGATGCGGTATGGTCAGTCTGTCCGTGCGTATAACGCGGTCCTCATAAAAAACAATATCCAGATCAAGCGTCCGCGGCCCCCAGTGTACCTTTCGCTCCCGGCCGGCCTCCGCTTCCAGACGATTCAGAAATGTCAGCAGTTCCTCCGGCTCATACAGCGTTTCCAGCACAAACGCACCGTTGACAAAGTCATCCTGTTCCACACCGCCATACGGCGCGGTGACGATAAAATCGGCGCTGCGCAGAAGACGGCATTTCGTATCGTGTGTTATTTTATCCATAGCATCCCGGAGATATACTTCCTTTTCCCCCAGATTGGAGCCACAGGAAATAACGGCCCGCTTCCAGCCCCGCGTGATGCAGACGGAAACAGAGCCGACCGGCAGCGGTATCGGTGCGGCAGGTTTGCGAATCTCCAGTTCCAGCGCATCAATGCCCGCGAATGTCACAAGCAGATGACAGGCCAGATGCTCTGCGGCTGCCTCCAGCAGCCGATAGGTATGGTCTGTCAGAAAGCGGTGAATCTCCTGACAGACCCGCCCATAATCGACGGACAGAGACAGATCATCCGTTTCGCCTGCCGCGCGGGTATTGGTACAAAGCGCGGCATTGACATAGAATTTCTGTCCCAGTTTTGTCTCTTCCGGGAACACACCGTGCCGCGCGTAGACTTCCAGTTCCCCGATGCGGATTTCATCCTTCTTCCGAAGCAGAGAAACGCTCCTATCTTCCTGCATACAGGATGGCCTCTGTCATCTTGATGGCGCGCACATTTTCCTTCACATCATGCACCCGGATAATGCTGCAGCCCTTCATAACCGCGATCACCGATGTGGCAAGCGTTCCCTCCAGACGTTCTTCCACCGGAAGATCTAATGTGTCGCCAATAACGGACTTTCTGGAAGCTCCCATCAACAGCGGGTACCCGAACATATGAAACTCGCCCAGTCCTTTGATGATCTTCAGATTTTGTTCCCGTGTCTTTCCAAATCCAATGCCCGGATCCAGAATAATCTTATCGTTTGCAATGCCGGCCTGTTCCGCCAGATGAATGCTCTCGGCAAAATTCTCGGCTATATCATTTAACAAATCTTCGTATTCCGCTTCTTTCCGGTTATGTACCAGACAGCATGCAACGCCCGATTTGGCAATCACACCGGCCATATCCGGGTCAAATTTCAATCCCCATATATCATTGATCATATCCGCTCCGGCCGCGATGCCCGCTTCGGCTGTTTTGCTGTGATACGTATCCAGAGAAATCGGAATATCGAATCTGGATTTGATTTTTTCGATTACCGGTACAACCCGCTCGATCTCTTCCTCCACAGGAAGATTATAACCGCTGCCCGGTTTTGTCGTCTCTCCGCCCACATCGATAATATGCGCCCCCTCTTTGATCATTTCCTCGGTATGGAACAGCGCCTTATCAATGTCATTGTATTTGCCGCCGTCCGAAAAGGAATCCGGCGTAACATTTAAAATTCCCATGACATAAACAGCTTTAGACACCTGAAACTCACGATTCCCAATTTTTAACATTCCTATTTCCTCTCTTTCCTTCATTAATACCGGAGTTTACTGTTTTTCTTTTCATTCTTCCAGTTACACTTTTTTTCCACGGGACAGACATAACAGCTCCGGCTCAGCTTATCCGCCCGATATAAAATGCCCCGCAGGCTCTTTTCCTTTTGAATCTCCCCGTTTCTGTGATTGCGGATGGCGTCCACGATCATCTCCGTTTCCGCTGCGTCAAACCCGCAATCTTTCAGGATTCCCGGCGCCAGCGCCGCGCTCGCCCTGTCGTGCGGCGTTCCATCCTC
>CATLGN010000170.1 GCA_949935685.1 uncultured Lachnospiraceae bacterium
CCTGGTCGATAGGCTTACCGGAATATATGGTACAACCTAACTCAAATGCCATTTTGACATTTCTTTCTTCATTCAACGCGGTTGTCATAATTACCTTTACCGCCTGATCCTCCGGAATATTTCTTTCTTTTTCCAGATTACGGATTCCCACAAGAGCCTGATACCCGTCCATAACCGGCATCATAATATCAAGACACACCAGATCATACGGCTCATCGTCTTCCAAAGCCATCATAAACGCGTCCACCGCTTCCATACCGTCCACAGTCGCATCGCATTCACCGTACTTTGACAGGAAATTCACCATAAACTTCCTTGTCGCAAAATCATCTTCCGCTAATAAAATCTTCATGTCCTCTCTCCTTTTTACATTTTATTTAACAATGCATATGTTCTGCCCGCAATCTGGTTCAGCTTCTCCTGATGTTCCACAGCTCCCAGATCGTAAGCTACTTTTGGCATACCATAGACAACACACGTCGATTCATCCTGACCGATCGTTCTGGCGCCGGCCCTGCGCATGGCCAACAATCCCTTCGCGCCGTCCCCGCCCATGCCGGTGAGAATAATGCCCACCGCATCCGGCCCGGCCGCCTTTGCCACAGACTCAAACAGAACGTCCACCGACGGACAGTGCCCGTTTACCCGGGGGCCTTTTTTGCATTCCACCTGATAGCCTCCGTTTACTTTGACCAGACGCATATGCTGGTCTCCTCCCGGTGCAATCAGCATATGTCCCGGCTGCACCCGGTCGCCCGTCTGCGCTTCCTTGACCCGGATTCGGCACTGATCGTTCAGACGTTTTGCATACATGGCCGTAAATCCGGGCGGCATATGCTGTACCACCACAATACCCGGAATATCGGTCCCATACTCCTTGGCAACGGCGAAGATCGCTTCCGTCCCGCCCGTGGACGCGCCGATCGCCACGATCAGATTGTTTCGTTTCGTGGAAAGGCTTTGCTGCTGCACTTCCTGTGCCAACACTTTCTTCTTGATATTACTGATCTTAGCCGTAGAGGCTATCTTGATCTTAACGAGAAGCTCGTTTCTGATAAATTCTTCCAACTGCGCCCTGCTGGATACCGCCGGCTTTGCCACAAAGTCCACGGCGCCCGCATTCAGCGCGTCAAACACCTTATCGCTCAGAGAACTGATCACAACAACCGGAAGCGGATACTGCGGCATCAGCTTTCGCAAAAACTCAATCCCACTCATTCTCGGAAGCTCCACATCCAGTGTCATGACATCCGGCTTCTTTTCCAGAATGGCGTCCCTGGCTTCAAAAGGGTCTCTTGCCGTTCCCACTACCTGTATCGCCGGATCTTTGCTCAGATTCTGTACAAGCAGCTCCCGAAACACAATAGAATCTTCTACTATCAATACTTTGATTGGCCGCATATTGTAACCCTATCCTTCCCTTTTTCTGAATATCGACGGCTGAAGAATCTGGAACGGTGTGCTGCTCCGATCCAGCGTTTCCGTCGTCCCGATAAACAAATAACCGCCTGGCTCCAGTATATCGTAAACCTTCTGTACCAGCTCCCGTTTTGTCTTCTCATCAAAATATATCATAACATTGCGCAAAAATACAGTATGCATTTTCTTTTTAAACGGAAACGGGTCCATCAGATTAAACTGCCGAAAGATCACTTCATTTTTCAGTTCTGCCGTCACCTGATACTGTCCCGCACCCGCAGGCTTGAAAAAATGTCGTTTCCACTGATCCGGCAGATTTTTCAACTGATCCTCATTGTAAATCCCGGTCATCGCCTTCTGCAGTACATTGGTCGATAAATCCGTCGCCAACAGCTTTTTATCCCACTGATTCCTCTCCAGTCCGAAAAAATCCGCCATTACCATGGCTATCATATACGGTTCCTCGCCGGAAGACGCCGCGCCGCACCAGATGCGCAGGTCCTTTCTGGCTCCTTCCCTTACCTTCAGCCAGGGCAGCACAATCTTTTTAAAATATTCAAAGTGCTCAAACTCCCGCATAAAATATGTATGATTTGTTGTCAGCAGATTGACCAGCATCTTTTCCAGACGCCCCGACCTATCCCGTTCCACCGCGTCCATAAAGTCTTTGAAGCTCTGAAAGCCTTCTGCCTTGATACGATTCTCCAGACGCCCATTGATAATGACCTTTTTCTGATGCAGGTCGATGCCATAACGCTGTTTCATATACGTGGCGATCCGGAGAAATTCCTCATCTGTGATTAACATGATATTCCTCCCCTCAAAGGTTCTGCAAAATTAATATATCGGGATCAGCAGAGCTGACGCAATATCTTACTGCATATTTTATAAATGTCCGGATTGAACTTTCTGCCCGCCTCCGCGCCGATTGCCTTCAGCGCCTCCTCCCGGCTCATATTCTGTTTGCCGGTCAGGCTGCAATATGCCTCCGCAATGGCCACAATCTGTGCCGCCAGCGGAATTTCCTCTCCCGCCAGCCCATCCGGATACCCGCTGCCGTCATAATTCTCATGATGATAATGTGCAATATCGATGGACGTACTGATAAAATCATTATAGTCATTGCTCACATGCAAATCGCTTAGCAGCTTTGCCCCGATGGCCGCATGATTTCTGACTGTCGCAGCCTCCTCCTGCGTCAGCTCCGTCTTCTTGCGGAAAATCTCTGTGGGAATGCCAATATTTCCTATATCGCACAGCGGCGCGGCCAGTTCGATCGTATCAATATAAGTATCGGAAATTTTATCTTCAAACAACGGCGAAAGCTGCATCCCCTGCGCCAGAATTCTGCAGTTTTTCCCAAGCCGCTCCATATGTTCTTTTTCATAAGCCGCATTTTGCGCCGCAATATTGGCAAGCGCATAGAGAATATTTTTTTTCTCGGTCTCCATCTGCTGCAGCTGCTCGCTGACCGAAATCTGCAGACGCCTGTTGATCTCCAGCAGTTCCCGCTTCGCCACATGCAGATGCAGATGTACGCCGACCCGGGCCTGCACCACTTCCGGGATAAAGGGCTTTGTAATATAATCTTCCCCGCCCAGAGAAAGGCCCTCCACAATATCCATCGGATCGTCATACGCAGAGATAAAGATAACCGGAATGTCCCGTGTCTCCGCCTTTTTCTTCAATGCCTTACACAGGCCATAGCCGTCCAGCCCCGGCATCGAAATATCCGTCAGCACAAGCTGCGGCCTTGTCTGCGCGACAACCTCCAGCGCCTCTTCCCCGCTTTCCGCCAATATCGGAATACATCCCATACCGTTTATGATCTCTTCCAGGACAAGCCTGTTTGTCTCCACATCATCCACAATCAGTATTTTTTCCTGACTCAGATCTTTATTTCTCTGAAACATAGACACGCCTCCTCCCGGTCTTACTGCGGCTGACCGGCGATCAAATCATTCAACTCCGCAAATTCTGCCGCCGTTTTTTCGTAATTTTCTTTTTGGATTGCCATTTTTAACCGCAGTACTTTCCGGCTTACTTCTCTGGGCGCCCCATCTGTCAGCTGTCGAATCGTTTCCATAAACATCTCGGCTTTTTCCCAGTTATCCATTTCCACACAGAGAATCAGTTTTGACAGATTCCGCTGCAGTGTCTTTCTGTTTTCCGCGGAACCAAATGTCCGCACATCGTCCATCCCGCCGTCATCCGCCACGGACGACGCGGAAACAAACAGCGACGGTTTCGCATCATCCGCCTGCTGCATACCGCTTTCATCTTCCGCGCTGATGCCGACCCATATGGAAAAAGAAAAGGTGCTGCCCCGGTTTTTCTCACTTTCCACTTCAATCGTTCCACCCATCAGTTCCACAAGCTGCTTGCAGATGTTCAGACCAAGCCCGGTGCCGCCATATTTGCGCGAAATCGATGCATCCACCTGTGAAAAACTCTGAAAGAGCTTATCCCGGTCCGCCTTGTCAACACCGATCCCGGTATCTTTGACGATAAAGAACAATTCCGCCTTGTCGTTTACCCGGGCCGTACGAATTACCTCCACCGTAATCTTACCGACAGCGGTAAACTTCAGTGCGTTCGAAAGAAGGTTGTTGAGAATCTGCACAATACGCAGCTCGTCTCCGACAACATATTCCGGCACCTGCGGCGATACCGTCATGAAAAATCCCAGTCCCTTTTCCGTAATTTTATTTAAATGGTGGGATTTGACATAATCCAGCATATTCTTAAAATGAAACCGGCGCGGCTCCAGCACAAACTTTCCCGCTTCCAGCTTCGAAAAATCCAGAATATTATTGATAATCTTATTCATATCCCCGCAGCAACGCTCAATCAGCCGCAACGCCTTTGTCGTCTGTTCATCCGTTACGGTATCGGCCAGTTCTCTCACATTGCCCAGTATCCCATTGACCGGCGTCCGCAGTTCATGCGTCACATTGGCCACGAACTCCGATTTGACTTTCAGCGCCTGCTCTGCATCCTGACGCACACGCTCCACTTCCCGGCTCAGAAATTCCTTTTCCAGAATATCATTTGCCATGCATATGTACCGCTCCGCGCCGAACTGACTTTGCACAATTCTCGCTTCTACGGGAAAACAGGTAAGATTTTTGCGATAAGCAACCAGATTCTGCGGTTCGGTTCCAAAAGGATATGCCGTTTCAAAACCGTCTCCC
>CATLGN010000171.1 GCA_949935685.1 uncultured Lachnospiraceae bacterium
TCGATTATATTTGAGCTGAAACCGCTGGAACGGGAAGAAATCAAGGAGCTGCTGCGCCGGGCTGTCTGTGACAGGGAAAGGGGCATGGGGAGCTATGAGGCGGTGATCGACGATGAGGCGCTGGATTTTCTGGCAGACGCGGCCGGCGGGGATGCGCGCACGGCGCTGAATGCGATTGAACTGGGAATTATGACGACGCAGCGGGCGGCGGACGGTTATATTCATATCGATCTGGACACGGCTTCGGAGTGCATCCAGAAACGGGTCGTCCGATATGACAAGACCGGCGACAACCACTATGATACCATTTCCGCTTTTATCAAGAGCATGCGGGGGTCCGACCCGGACGCGGCGGTTTATTATCTGGCGAAGATGCTGTATGCGGGGGAGAGCGTCACCTTTATCGCAAGGCGGATGATGATCTGCGCCGCGGAAGACGTGGGGAATGCGGATCCGCAGGCATTGACAGTGGCAGTCAGCGCTTCGCTGGCTGTGGAACGGGTGGGAATGCCGGAGGCGCAGATCATTCTGTCACAGGCGGCGGCCTATATCGCCACGGCGCCCAAGAGCAATGCGGCGGTCAATGCGATCGGCGAAGCTATGGAAACGGTGAAAAATACCGGGAATCTGCCGGTGCCGCCGCATCTGCAGGACGCGCATTACCGCGGTTCGGCGAAACTGGGACGCGGCGTCGGTTATCTGTATGCCCATGATTTTCCGAATCATTATGTCAGCCAGCAGTATCTGCCCTATGAACTGACCGGACGGGAATTTTACCGTCCGTCCGGCAACGGGTATGAGGTGAAAATCCGGGAACATATGCAGCGAATCCGCAAAGAAGCAGAAACAGATAATGACAAAATTTCCTGAAAGTGGTAGGATATTATTGGATGTAGTGTCAGAGTGTTCAAAGGTTGAGGACAGCTTATCAGGGCAGACAAAGGGGAGGGCATTATGGATAATCCGGTGAAAATCGACGCCGATGTGATCGATTATATTTTGTCCATGCAGAGAGAAGGAGAAGAAAGCGCGTCGCAGCAGGAAGGAGCTGACCGGCATATACCCGGTGCGGGACAGTTCAGAGCCTTTATTGACGAGATGCCGGGTGGATTTTTCATTTACCGTGCGGATGGGACAGAGGAGATCATCTATGCCAATAAGGCTCTTTTGCGCATGTTTGACTGCGAGACGGAGGAAGTGTTCCGGGAGCTGACCGGCAATTCGTTTCGGGGAATCGTACATCCGGACGATCTGGAGGCGGTGGAAAAAAGCATCTGGGAACAGATTGCCGCGAGCCAGTATGATCTGGATTTTGTGGAATACCGCATTATATCAAAAACCGGCGAGATCCGGTGGGTTGACGATTACGGACATTTTATCCACAGCGAAGAAGTGGGCGATATATTCTATGTCTTTGTGGGCGATGCCACGGAGCGCAAGAGTCATCATCAGGAAACGGTAAATACGATAGACCGGGAACGGCGCCGTTATCTTGATCTGGTGGAAGGTCTCAGCGTCGGCTACGAGAGCATTTTGTATGTTGATCTGGATGCGGATATGGTGCAGGCATACCGGCTCAATAACCGGACCGGGCAGTTGTTTGACAAGGAACTGCAGATCCGGGAGTATGGCGCGTTTGCGGAGGAATATGTCGGGATGTGGGTACACCCGGAAGACCGTGACATTGTCGTGAAGGCTACCAACCCGGCATATATCAGGAATAAACTGTCGCTTGGCCGCACATTTCATATCACGTACCGGGTTGTGGAGGAGGATAAGACCAATTACATTCAGTTGCATATCGTCAATGTGGGAGAGGGAATTTCCCAGATTGTTCTCGGATACCGGAATATGGATGCGGAAGTGATCCACGAAATGGAGCAGCAGCGGATACTGGAGGACGCGCTGGAATCCGCCAAGGCGTCCATTATCGTAAAAAATGCTTTCCTTTCCAATATGTCTCACGATATACGGACGCCGATGAACGCCATAATCGGCTTTACGGATCTGGCGAAAAAACACTTTGACGACAGGGCGAAGGTGCGCCGGTATCTGAATATGATCGAAGCTTCCGGCAATCAGCTTTTGCGTCTGTTGAACGATGTGCTGGAGATCGCGCGGATTGAATCCGGGAAAATCGAGATCGAGGAGAACAAGTGCAGCCTTTCGGATATTGTGCGAAATGTGCAGGCAGGCGTCTTCCCGCTGGCCGCACCGAAACATATTACGGTGTCGCTGGATTTTTCCGCGTTGACGCACGATACGGTTTATAATGACGAAAAGAGACTGCATCAGATTTTGCTGCGTCTGGCGGGCAACGCGGTCAAATATACCGAGGACCGGTGACGTGTCAGCATTGCGGTAAAAGAGGAAGAAGGCCCTTCCAGAGGATATGCGACATATCATTTTATCGTGGAAGATACGGGCATGGGAATCAGCGAAAATATGCTGCAGCATATTTTCAGGCCCTTTGAGCGGGGGAAAAATACGACGCAGAGCGGCATTCACGGTGCAGGACTGGGATTGTCCATCACCAAGAGCATCGTGGAAATGATGGGCGGCACGATTGATGTGGTCAGTGAAGTGGGGAAACGGAGCTGCTTTACCGTGACGCTCAATCTGCGCATCGACGATACCGAGAGTTTTCTCGCGGAAGAAGAGGAAAAGAAGGAACGGCAGCGGAACAAAGCGCGTTCCATGGGCAGCAGGCGGATTCTGGTCGTGGAAGATACGGAGATCAATCTGGAGATCGAGGTAGAGATACTCAAAGATGCGGGCTATCTGGTCGATACGGCCACCGACGGCAGTATTGCGGTGGAAAAGGTAAAAAATTCCCGGCCGGGTTATTACGATCTGATTTTAATGGATATACAGATGCCGGTGATGGACGGATATGACGCCACAAGAGCCATACGCGAGTTGGAGGACCCGGATTTGTCGTCCATCCCGATCGTGGCGCTGTCCGCCAATACGTTTGACGAGGACATCAGAAAGTCAAGGGAAAGCGGTATGAACGCGCATATGGAAAAGCCCATCGATACGCCGCAGTTGATGGGGGTAATCGGAGATATGCTGGGCGAAGGCTGAGTATGGGGAAAACAGAAAAACAAAAAATGGAGGGTGACGGTTATGAGAGACGAAAAGCTGCAGGGGAGCGCAAAAAAGTACTGCTATGATTACGAGGAGTATGAGGAGCAGGGAAAGGGGCCGGAGACGCTGGTTGCGGATATTCTGGCCGATGATGATTTCCCAAAACTGACGGAGCTGGTTATCGGCGACTGGGGCGACTCGTGGGAAGACGGATGCCAGGCGGTGATCGACGGCATTGTGGAACAGGCGTCGCGTTTTTCTCATATCGAAAAGCTGTTTATCGGCGATATGGATTACGAGGAGTGCGAGGTATCGTGGATTATACAGGGCGATTACAGTAAGCTCTGGGCGGCGATGCCGCAGCTGCGTGAATTGACAATCAAGGGCAGCACGGATCTGGAGCTGGGAGCGGTAAACCATGAAAAGCTCGAGGCGCTGACAATTATCTGCGGCGGTCTGCCCGTGGATGTGATTCAGGCGGTGCAGAAGGCGAAGCTTCCCAATCTGAAAAAGCTGCAGCTCTATATCGGCATTGACAATTATGGTTTTGACGGGGACTGTAAGACGATCGTGGAATTGCTGGAACAATCGGATTTTCCCAAACTGGAATATCTGGGCATTGTGGACAGTGAGATGCAGGATGAACTGGCAGAGGCTGTGCTGGCAAGCAAATATATGGGGCAGATCAGTACGCTGGATCTGTCGATGGGAACGCTGACGGACAAGGGCGGCGCGCTTTTGCTGGAGAAGCTTCCCGCATATCCGAATGTGAAAACGCTGGATGTACATTACCATTATCTGACGGATGAAATGATGGAAAAATTAGAGAACCTCCCGATTGCGGTCGATGTATCGGAGCAGAATGAAGCCGAGGAGTATCGCGGCGAGATTTGGATGAATGCGATGCTGACCGAATGAGAGAGGCGGTATTACTCGGAAATCCGGGAACCAGACGGACGGACTATCTGCAGCGGGCTTTGACGCAGGCGGGTGTGTCGGTCCGTTTTTGGGACTGGAAGGATTTCGATCTGCAGGGCGGCGCCGATAAGAAGGCGGAACCGGCGCGTGGAGAATGGTTACTGAAAATCGATCCGCCGCGCTGGGAAAGCTGCGCGCTGGGAGAACTGGACCGGCTGACGGGAGATTACCGGGCGGCGCTTGCTTCGCTGGCCGCTTTGGCGCGGCGGGGCGGGATTGCCTTCTGGAATCATCCGCAGGCCATTGCGGCGCTGCTGGACAAACGGTTGTGTAAGGAAACGCTGCAGGCAGCCGGCATCCCGGTCACGGCGCTTTTGCAGCCGGAACGGGTGCGGTCGGCGGACGCGCTGTTTGCGGCGATGCGGGAGAAACGGGTTGGTCAGGTGTTTATCAAACCGGTATATGGCTCCGGCGCGGCGGGGGTATCGGCGTTTCGCTGGCAGCAGGCTTCGGGCCGTATGGCGCTTTATACGTGCGCCTGCCGGACGGCGGCGCATGGGCTTGTCAATACCGGGCGGCTGCGATGCTTC
>CATLGN010000172.1 GCA_949935685.1 uncultured Lachnospiraceae bacterium
CGGTCGGTTTTTCATCCAGATAGCCGATAGGATATATGGGAATCCCATCCAACGCGCCGCCCTGTTTTCTCTCGTCATTGTCGATGACGGCCACGCAACGGATTTCCAGTCGGTTTAACAGCGCAACGGCGCTGCGTCCCCGTTCTCCGGCGCCAAATATTATGATCTCTGCATCCCGGTCAAATATTTTTTTCCAAAAGTCCTTATCCATCGTTTTACTCCTTATTAACAATACCTGTGTTACCGTTCAAAGCCGGATTTTTCCGGCAGTATCGATTCCAGCGCCTCGTTTACGGCCTCTTTGATCGTATCAAACCCCGCCGTCGCGCTCTCATTGAGACTGACTATTGGATATGCCCGTTCCCTGACCGCGGCCGCGGCCTCCTGATAATTGCTCTCATCCACAAGGAACAGCCTGCCCTGATATTGATGCGGTACAAAGTTTCCCGAACAGATCTGCCACATCGTAATCAGCCGCTGCGTAATATCCGAATAGCTGCGGAACCGGTTACGCGACGCCTGATCGAGCGTCTCCGGTTCCTTTTCCCAGATTTCCCGCAAAACCGATTTCTTCATCGGCATCGCTTCATGCGGATAGACAAACGATTCGAAATGGTTCCAGTACTGCAGATTTTGATTCTGCTCCAGACGTTTCCCATAGACGGGTGCAAACCACTTGTCATAATTCGCCTGTACAACCTGCCGTTTATCAAAATGCCGGTTCAGCAGTACCATATTGTTGACGCAGGCGTAATTCATCTGCAAATCCATGCCCTTATCCGCCTTGAGGATAAAATGTGTCTCGACCGCTTCCTCGCAGGGCAGATCATTCTGAAAATAATACGACTCGGGAATCGGCTGCAGCGGAAACAGATCGTCGTTGAATAAAATAAAATTTTCTCCCAGTTCGGCAATGCGGAAATAGTTCATTTCGATTACATTGGAATTAAATGTCGGCAGATACCGGGCCGGAATATAATCGCTGTGCCGGACAATCCGCAGCCTTTCGCAGGATGTATCAAGCCAGTCCGGCAGATGCCCCCAGGTGATGAAAAAAACGCGGTGTACCCAGGGTATGAACTTTTCGATGCCGCGGAAAACATACTGCAGATTATCCCAGGATTCAAAGCGGACGTCGGAAACCGTATGCCCCGCATCGTATTTATTTTTTTCGGCCCGCCATGCGGGGTCGCTTCCGTCCACCCAGGGGAGGACGAGATCTATGGGACGGGTATTCATGCACATCTCCTCTACTCTATTCGCTCTATGATCTGATCCAGATAGGCGCTGTCGTTTACCTCCCGGATTTCGGCCGGGGGCAGCTGCGAGACATAGCGGTCGGGAATCGGCATGCGTTTTTGCGCGCCCATTTGATACCACTCATAGTCCATGTCGATCTGGCCTATATCAACGGCCTGATAGCCTTCTTTCATCAGGTCGTAGACAAGGACATTGGACATTGCCCCAAGCACAACCAGAATCAAACATTCTTTCCTGATCTTACGAACTGCCTGAAAAACTTCCGTATATTTATCAAATACATTTTTTGCCGGCGCAAGGATTCTGCGCAGCGATTTTACTTGATCAAACAGATCATTACCATACCCCGCTCTTGTCTGATTCCCTTCCACAAGCACGACATCTCTGCCCTCCCATATCTTCTTCACCAGCGCAACCCGCTTCCATGTATCACTTTTGTCCCGATATGGAAAATATGTTTTAAACATATAAGCATCATAATATACACGGTCAGGATCCAGCACTGACATATGAAATTTTCTAATATCCGCCTTCATATAAGTACGAATACCATCTGCGGAATCGTCCGTATACAAATCAAGGGAACCATAATTATTGGCTATTCCTATCAACAGCTTTTCCTCCCGGGAAGCCATCACCTCCCGCAGTCGTCTGGCCAGTTCCGGTGTATAATTCTGATAAACAAGCCCCTCTTTTCCCGACATGATGCTGAATTCTCCATCCCCGTATCGTACAAGGGAACAGCCCTCATTTACAATTTTATCAACAGCCTCCTCCACTGTGCCCATTTGAGGATATTGATACAGGTTTTTATTCCATTTATCTATAATTTCATATCCAACGTTGTCAACTCGAGCCGTCAGAATTCTTTCCAGACGCTCCACCTTTTCTTCCAGCAAAAGAATTTTCCATTTTTCATGATCAATAATATGCGCATATGCGGGATTATCACAGTATGACTCATCAAAAAATACGATAATCTTTGAGAAATCAGCCTGATTTTCCATTTTAAGCTGGTACAGAACAGCTTCATAACTGACAATACCGATAATCAGAATATCGTAATCTGCCGCCATATCCCGAAAGGATACAATTTTCCTATTTTCATATGTCTTTCCATGTTTGGAAGGATCATTATCAACAAACCCTGTCACTTCCCCCCACTCCGGTCGCAGTGTCTGTAAAACTTTCCTGCTGTATTTTCCTGTCCCCCAAATATATATGTTCATCCTTTTTTCTCTCCCTAACAGATTTTTTCCCGCGTCACGCCCATCTGCATCAACATATTCTTGATCTCATTTCTGACCCGTCCGTTTGCAACCGCGATAAACACCATGTCAAACGCCGTATCCGCCACGCACGCCGGCGGCTGTATCTCCCTGTCCAGCACACGGCCGATCTGTTCAAAGCCGCGGTCCACCCACGCCGCGATCACGGCGCGGTCCGCCATCTGTTCATAAAAATATCTTCCATAGTTGCCCGCACCGTACAGCACGATTCGTTTCCCGGCCAGATACCGTGCAAACAATTCAAACGTCTCCTGTCTGCCGTCCGTCATTTCCGCGGCTTCCCTCCGTTCTCTTTCTTCCCACCCGTAATGGATATGTGCAAAGTCCACTTCCAGGGAAAGATTCCCGCACTCCGCATATTCGTATAAACGGCGGACTTCTGCCATCGTCCGTCCTCTGTATTCATAAAAAAGCGCCTGAATCTGGCGGATTGCCTTGTTGTCGATCACATAGGGAAAATGAAACTTTACACTTTCGTACGCGGACTGTTTCAGTACCAGACTGTCTCTGTCAAAGTCAAAATAATCCAGCAGGTTATGCTGACAGGCGCTGTCCATGCCGATATGATACAGCTCCATCCCCTGATTGCCCGCCAAAAATAAAAATTTCCCGTCCGTCAGACTGTACGCTTTATGAAAAGACATTTCCCTGACTTTCTGCGCCGCATAGACATTCCGCGCCAGCGAATATTTTCTCTCCGGTAATCCCAGACTGCCGATGCACTGTTTCTGTTCCGGCAAATGCAAAAGCCGTTCCACCAGCCCTCTTATATCCGTCGTGTCGATCAGAGTGGAAATCCGCTCCGGCGAAAAACGACTGTCATAAATCCAGAACGGCGTATGGATTAAAGACTCATACGGCTCGATCGCATGGGTCAGTCCCCGGTGACGCCCATGTGCAAACAGGTCGTCGCCGTGATCGCCGTAAAAGAGAATCGTCGTCTGTTCCAGTAAATCCTTTCGCTCCAATATGTCCAGCAGATCCGCCGCGCACCGGTCCATATATCGGTAGCCGCTTTCCCACCGCTCCAGCCCGGTCTGTTCCCGGATGCTGTCCACATAAATGTTATAGCTGACATTGCTCATGCAGTTGCACGCCCAGACCGCGAACGGTTTTTCCCGTGTCATCGCCCGATCCAAGTACTCCAGATACGGTTCATAATCCTCGATCTCATCCATTTTTACGCGGTATCCGATAAAGTCCCTTTTATTGCACTCCGCCGCGTCGCCGCCCTTATTTACCGGGTATCCGACAACCTTTACCGCATATCCGTCTTCCTGTAACCGGTCCAAAAAGGAATCCTGATAACAGTGTTTCCACAAATCGTCCGCCAGTCCGTCGCACGGCTCATTGTGAAGCATCCCGCCGTACGCCAGATCGGAAAGCACCATTAGCGTAGACGTTGCCGTAGAAAAGTAACGGGAAAAAGAGAGCGATTTTTGTTCCCATTTCCGTAATGTCGGAAACAACTCTTTATTGGTCTGGTAATTCGTATCATTCAGACTTTCCAGATGGATTAACAACAGGTTTCTCATTCTGATTAACAATCCTTTCGCTTATTGAGGAGATAATACTTCCTCCAGTGAAATAATGCTGCTGTCCGTTCTCTTTTTCAATTCTCTTTTCACGGAATAGAAGTAATACACCGGCGTTACAATAATCGCATCGACAGGCTCCAGATTGTCTGTCAATGCCCGAACAGGAACCCCGCCGAATATGGAGCCGGCCTTTTTATCAATAATATATTTGATCTGAATATCCGTTGTCCGCAGTTCCTCCAGCAACCGCTCCCCCAGGTACCCCATTCCGTATATCGCAACCGTACGAAATTGTCTCTCATGGAAATAATCCGCAGCCGTTCCGCCGCTCTCCAGCATAATCAGCCATTTTTTAAACATTTCCATAATGTTCAGATGTTTCTCGGACAATTCCCTGTAATACAATACTTTTTCCAGCAATACTCTGCCTGCAATAAAAATGCCCAGCGCCGTACCCACTATTGTCAATACCAGCGCTGT
>CATLGN010000173.1 GCA_949935685.1 uncultured Lachnospiraceae bacterium
GTGCCAAAGCCCCCAGAGAACAAACGTCCAGTTTGCCCCATGCCAGAGGCCGGTTGCAAAAAATACAGCCAGCTTATTTAATTTGGTACGGAGCGGGCCTTTCCGGCTGCCGCCGAGCGGAATATACACATATTTCGTAAAGAAACGGGTCAGCGTGATATGCCACCGCTTCCAGAATTCCAGCAGATTAACCGCCCGATACGGCGAGAAGAAATTGACCGGAATGATAATCCGAAACATCAGCCCGATTCCTCTTGCCATATCGCAATAGCCGCTGAAGTCAAAATATAACTGCACTGCATACGAAACGATCACCCAAATCGCCGTCAGACCGCTGAGCGCTTCCATATTACCATAGCCCCATGCAACGGCTTTGCCAAAAACATCCGCGATCAGTACCTTTTTCGCCAGACCACAGGCAAACGCATAGAGCCCTTTGGAAACGGATTCGGCATCCCAGCGCTTCCGCCCCGTATCCCGAAACTGCGCAATCATCTCATCGTGCGTCACAATCGGTCCCGCGATCAACTGCGGAAAAAAGGTGACGAACAGGGCGTAGTCGATAAAAGAATAATTCTCCGTGCCGCCCCGATATGTATCAATCAGGAACCCGATCTGCTGAAAAGTAAAAAAACTGATGCCGAGCGGCAGGAGCACATGCTGCAATGCAAAATCAGTATGCCATATGAAGTTGATATTTTCCAGAAAAAAATCAAAATATTTATAATAAAACAAAACGCCGAGATTGACCGCCACACCGGCCGCTGTCAGATACAAGTCCTTTTTTTCATAACCGGCCTGTCCTCTGTGACCCAAAACCAGCCGGTACAGCGCATAATTTCCCAGAATGCTGCCCACGATAATCGGCAGATAAGCCGGATTAAACCAGGCGTAAAACCAGAGCGACATCGCCGTCAGCCAAAGCTTGCCCCATTCATATTTTTCTTTTCCGTTGCAGATATAATAGCCCGCCAGCGCAAGCGGCAAAAAGAACAACACAAAAATATAGGAATTAAACAGCATTGTCACCTTACCCCCGCTTCGGGAATCCCGCTCAGCATCCGCAGCAGCTTACTCTTTGCCAGCAGATACCGCGACAATACCAGCACCATTGCCGTATCCGGTATAAAATTGCCGAGAATCACCCACACCGGCGCACGCAGCCCCAGAACCGACACAAGCAGGGTACGGGTAAACACAAGCGCGTAGGCGTCCAGCAAATACATCTGCAGCGACCATTTCCCGCACGCCGTCAAAAAACGGTCGGTCCACCCGCGGCAGCAGGAAGCCAGCCGCCAAAAGAATATAAAACTGCACAGGACACATAATAACTCCAGAAGCCGCGCAGGCCATCCCTCCTGCACCCATACGGAAAAAGCCCCGAAAAAAAGCAGCATACAGACTGCCGACGCCCAGACGATGCCCCTTCTGCCTCCAGCCGGCATTTTCTTCGTCTCCGCCAGCCCGCGCAGGATATATCCGAGAAAGAAATACCACAGATACTGCCCGGCCATATTCATAAGAAACAGATCCGGCAGTCGCGGCCCCGCCAGAAACAAGGCGGCCGGTATCAGCCAGCCCAGAAACCGTCCGGCCGCGCCCGCACGCAGCAAACGCTCCAGCGCAGGAAAAATCATCACGATCACAAACAGTGTCCACAGAAACCAGTCGCTCCCGCCATAGAGCAGGAAATCCGCCAGCGCTTCCCGCACATCCATCTGCTCATGCACAAGCGGATTGGGAATCAGACGCGGCAGTATATCCAGCACGGAAAAAGCAATATGTGGAACGAGAATCCGCTTACACTTTTTTAACGCATAAACCCGGTATCCGCCCTGCATACTGTAACAGAAACCGGATACAAGAAAAAAGAGCGGCATCTGCACCGTCCACAAAAAGGTATGCAACAGACTGCACCACCGGATTGTATGCAGATCCACCGGATAGACGATAATGGAATGATACAGCAGTACCATCAAAATCGCCATTCCCCGTAATCTGTCTATTTCATGCCATCGTCTTTTTTCCGCCACCGTTCTCTCTCCGCATGCACTGAATTACCATATTTTATCATACTACCCTTTTTTATTCAACTTTATTACCGGGATTACAGGGACGATGTATGGTTTTGGCGAAAGGGATGCCGAATCGAATAACCAATTGCCGTCAGAAACCGGGACAACGAGCATCTGAACTAACTGGCAACGCAGACTAAGACGCTCCGCAGAGGCGTCGCGCCCAAATCTGCGTAACCAGTGGATTTCATCCGCTCTAAAAACGCCCCCGGAAAGGTTTCTGTCAACAATTGGTTATTCGCTCCGGCTGGCTGCCGGCAAGCCATACGCTCCGTTAAACAATAATGGGCGGCCGGTAAGAGCGGGATGCACGACGTATGAACAAATAAACTGTGAACATTTTGTAAACCGGGCTGGACAGAAACAGAAAAGTCTGTAACGCCGTATATTTCCGGCAAGTGCGCAGCATTCCGGCTTCACGCCTTGCGGAAGGTATTAGCGGTTCTTGCCGCTGCGCCACAGCACGCAATTTTCGGACAGGGATGTCCGGAAAAGTCCGACCTGCGCCCGGATGGCGCATGGAGGACGGTTGCGCGCCTGCCAGTATCCGCTGCCGCAGCGGTTAGAACCGCTTATGCCTGCAGCCCGGTGTGCAGCCGGAATGCTGCGCACCTGCCGGGTTTATCGTGCCGCCTGCCACTTGTACATTGACACCCTCCCCAAAATATACGATAATAGGAGGAAAGTATTGGAAAGGACCGATTCGATACATGACTGGCGCAATACGCAAAAAACTGGTTTTCTGTTATCCCTATATTGTGGCGGCTCTGACCGTCCTGTTGTGTCTTGCCGTATGGCCGCTTGGTCTGTTCGGGCATACGACCTATAAGAGCACTTCTCTGGAAGAGGGGATTTTTCCCAATCTGAATCTGTCGGACGGTTCGATTGTCACCGGGGAATTCACGCCGCGGCACAGCCGGCTTACCGCGATCTCCTTTCGGTATTTGATCAGCGGCGACGCGCCGGATGGGGAAGTTTCACTGGAACTCTGTGATCAGGCGGGCAAAACGGTCTGTACTGTCACACTGGAATCCGGGGATATTATGAATTATCGCTGGTGTCGTTTTCCCGTCGATGCGGTGCTGGAAGCGGGCGAAACGTATACATGGCATATGAAGGCTTCCGAATATGAGGATACACCGCTTGCCCTGTATTCCGGCAGTCCGGTGATCGGGCCGCAGGAAGCGGGTAAGTTTTATTATAACGGCGCGCCGGACGAAACCCGGACACCCGCAGCCGTCTATACGTATACGGACAGGATTGACGGGGAACATTATCTGCCCTGGTATGCCGCTTTTGCGATACTGGGCGTCCTCCTGACTGTCATGTGCCGTAAATTCGAAACACCGGACGAGGAAGCATAATATGAAACACACCATACAGAATCTTGTGAAAAATCTGATGCCCTGGCTGCTTTTCCTTCTGGCGGGTATCTTTTTTCTGCAAATGAATGACGAAAGCCGCACGCCCATTACCGTCAACGCCCATGATATGACCCGGCATGCGGGATATGAGGACGGCACAGCCATCGGACTGACACCGGACAGCCAGTATTCCGGCGCTATGCTGACCAGCTCCAATTATCTGCTCGACGCGGGCAGATATACGCTTGGCGTTGCGTACCGCACCGACGGTGAAGATGATGAACTGGTCCTGTATGACAATGGAAAAGAACTGAAAACAGGCAAACTGGATCCTGATCTGACCTATCAGGAATTCCCTTTTAAGTTGAAACGTTCCTGCCCGGACTTTCAGTTTACAATCAATTATTCCGGCGAAAGCAATCTGCTTGTCCAAAGCGTTACGCTCGTTCCGAAAGACCGGTTTTATACCGACACATCGTTTCTGATTGTGCTGTTCGTTCTGATTACGGCCGCATTCTGGTTCTGGCGGTTTTACCGGGTCAAAAACGGCAGACATGTCCGGGATGACTATGTCATACTGACCGTGATCGGTATCGGTGTCTTCTCCTCGCTTCCGTATCTGAAAACCGGGCTTTCCTGGGCGGTCGATCTGTGTTATCACCTGATCCGCATTGAGGGCATTAAGGACGGGCTGCTCTCCGGGCAGTTTCCGGTTGTCATCTATCCCGAAGCGCTCTCCGGAAACGGCTATCTGAACTGTATGTATCCGAACCTGTTTTTATATATCCCGGCTTTTCTGCGCATGCAGGGAGTATCGATGGCAGACAGCTTTAAGTTTCTGGTTTTTGTCTGCAACATTCTGACCGCGTACCTGACATATCACTGTGTGAAAACAATCGGCGGCAGCCGGAGAGCGGCGCTCCTCGCTTCCCTTCTCTATACCTGCTGCCCGTACCGCTTTACCAATATCTATGCCCGGGGCGCTGTCGGCGAATTTCTGGCAATGACGTTTTTCCCGCCTGTCCTGGCGGGACTGTATCATATTCTGATCGGCGACCGCCGGAAATGGTGGTATCTCGTTCTGGGCATGACCGGCCTGCTGCAGACACATATTCTG
>CATLGN010000174.1 GCA_949935685.1 uncultured Lachnospiraceae bacterium
AAAGGTGAAAAGGCAAAGGAGAGCAGGGTGGGGGCGTACGTATTGCTCAGCATGGAGCAGATACCGAAGACGGCTCCCAGAATGGCGCCTGCCAGAGGCCCGAGTAAAATTGCGCCGATAATGACCGGAATGTGTACCGTTGTCGCCTTGATAATCGGCAGTTGTATCATCCCGAGCGGCGTGTTTGCCAAAAGGATGACGATTGCCATCAGAAGTGCGACGCGAACCATCCAGCCGGTTCCTTTTTTTGTGTTGTTCATTTTTGTTTTCCTCCTGTTATCATTCTTCTTAATTTGTGTGAATCACACGTGAAGATACAATACGCACCTATCGTACCACGGAATTTGGAAAGATACAACAGAAAGTTCAGGCGACAAACGCATGAATGAATAAATTGTAAACATAACATGTCTGAAAGACAGAAACGGAAAAGTTCCGATGGGATTTGGTTTTTCGACAGGCGTACAGCATTCCGGCTGTATACCGGGCTGCAGGCATAAGCGGTTCTAACCGTTGCGGCAACAGATACCGGCAGGCGTACAACCGTCCTCCATGCGCCATCCGGGCGCAAATCGGACTTTTTCGGACATCCGTGTCCGAAAATTGCGTGCTGTGGCGTAGCGGTAAGAACCGCTAATACCTTTCGCAAGGTATGCAGCCGGAATGCTGTACACCCGCCGAAAACATACGGCGTTACGGATTTTCCATTTCTGTCCATCTCAGTTTACGAAATATTTACAATTTATTCATTCGTGCGTTTGTCGTGAGAAAGTTGGGGGCTTTTGCTTGAAAAAGCGGTGGAAAGAGAGTAGAATCGGAACAGAAAGAATGCAGGAGGAGAAAAGATGGCAGAGACAATGAAGGGACTGCACAGGAGCCATCGGTGCGCGGAACCGGGAACCGGCGATATTGGGACTTGTGTGACACTGATGGGATGGGTGCAGAAACAGCGAAATAAAGGCGGTATTATTTTTGTCGATCTGCGTGACCGTTCGGGGATTATGCAGGTGATATTTGAAGAAAGCGACTGCGGCGGCGAGAATTTTGCCAAAGCGGAAAAGCTGCGGAGCGAATATGTGATCGCCGTGACGGGAACGGTGGAGAAGAGAGCGGGCGCGGTCAATGCGCAGCTTGCAACGGGGGAGATCGAGATTCGCGCGCGTCAGCTGCGGATTCTGTCGGAGGCGCAGACGCCGCCGTTTCCGATTGAGGCGGATTCCAAAACGCGGGAGGAACTGCGTCTGCAGTACCGGTATCTGGATTTGCGCCGCCCGGATCTGCAGCGCAATATCATACTGCGCAGCAGCATCGCGGCCAATATCCGTAAGTTTATGACGCAGGAGGGCTTTCTGGAGATTGAGACGCCGATTTTGGGCAAATCCACGCCAGAGGGAGCGCGGGACTATCTGGTGCCGAGCCGGGTGCATCCGGGCAGCTTCTATGGTCTGCCCCAGTCGCCGCAGTTATTCAAACAGCTTTTGATGTGTTCCGGTTTCGACCGTTACTTTCAGATTGCGAAATGTTTTCGCGACGAAGACCTGCGGGCGGACAGGCAGCCGGAGTTTACGCAGCTGGATATGGAACTTTCCTTTGTGGATGTGGATGACGTGATCGATGTCAACGAGCGGCTTCTGCAGTTTGTCTGCCGGGAGGCGATCGGGCTGGAAGTACAGCTTCCGATTCCGCGGATGACATGGAAAGAGGCGATGGAGCGTTTCGGCTCCGACAAGCCGGACACCCGTTTCGGCATGGAGCTGGTCAATGTATCCGATGTGGTGAGCGGCTGCGGTTTCGGTGTTTTTACGTCCGCGCTGGAAGCCGGCGGAAGTGTCCGGGGTATCAATGCGAAAGGACAGGCCGGCATGCCGCGCAAGAAGATCGACGCCCTTGTGGATTTTGCGAAGGGGTATGGCGCAAAGGGACTGGCTTACCTGAGCATACAGGAGGACGGCAGCTTCAAATCATCCTTTGCTAAATTTATGACGCAGGAGCAGTTGGAAGCGCTGACGGCGGCAATGGAAGGTGAGCCGGGCGATCTGCTGCTGTTTGCGGCGGATAAAGACAGCATTGTATACAGCGTGCTGGGTGCGCTGCGTCTGGAGGTGGGCGAACAGATGGGGCTGATCGATCACGATGCGTTCCATTTCCTCTGGATTACGGAGTTCCCGCTGTTTGAGTGGAGCGAGGAGGAGAACCGCTTTGTGGCGGTCCATCATCCCTTTACGATGATGATGGACGAAGATCTGCAGTATCTGGACAGCGATCCGGGCAGAGTGCGGGCCAAGGCCTATGACATCGTTCTGAACGGTGTGGAACTGGGCGGCGGCAGTGTGCGTATCTATCAGGATGACATACAGGAAAAGATGTTTTCGATTCTCGGCTTTTCGAAGGAAGAAGCGCATAACCGTTTCGGCTTCCTGCTCGATGCGTTCCGGTATGGCGTGCCGCCGCACGCGGGACTGGCTTATGGTCTCGATCGTCTGGTTATGCTGCTTGTAAAAGCGGACAGCATCCGGGAAGTTATGGCCTTTCCGAAAGTTAAGGATGCCTCGTGCCTGCTGACCGGCGCGCCGGACACGGTGGATGCGGTGCAGCTTCGGGAACTGCATCTGGCGGCGGAAAGCGCAGCGCAGGACGGATGACGGCGGTGTATATCGCCCGGACGGACGGATTTCTGGAGGAGGCTGCTTTCCGGCGGGGATGCGCGGCGATCGACAGCGCACGCCTTGCCGCTGTAAACGCCTGCCGCAGGAGAGAGGACAAAGCCCGGAGCTTATGCTGCGGGCTTTTGCTGCAATATGCCATGCGCCGCCGTCTGCGGACGGAAAAAAAACGGGACTTGCGGTATGGATACGGGACATATGGGAAACCGTATTTTGTGGATTATCCGCGGATTCATTTCAGTCTGTCGCACTCCGGGCGGTATGCCGCGGCCGTTTTTGCGGATTGCGAAACGGGGATCGATATTCAGCGCCGCCGACCGCTGCGGGACGGCGTTGCCTGCCGGGTTTTGTCGGAGCGGGAGTTTGCGCGGTATGAGCGCATGGAAGACGGGGAAGCGAGGACGGATTGGTTTTTCCGCTGCTGGTGTGCCAAGGAGAGCTATACGAAACTGACAGGGGACGGCCTGACGAGGGATTTTCGCCGGATTGCTTTTCTGCCGGAGGAAGGAAGAATTTTCCCGGATTGCGAGCAGGCGGGGGAAACGTTCCCGGTTGTGATAAGGGAATATATACCGTTTCCCGGTTATTATCTGCATGTGTGCATGGCGGCGCCGGGCAGCCGGCCTTTGCCGGAACAGGCGGAAGACGTGACGGCGCAGCTGCTTCGGCTGGTGTAGGCGGTTCGGACTGCGGCGCGCAGGCTGCGGGCGACATTCACCTGTCGGATGCGTTTCGCATATTCTGTCATAAGAGCAGATATGCGGAGAAAATCAATGGCGAACTATTATACGATCGTGATGGATGCCGGACACGGCGGCTCGGATCTCGGGGCCGTTTATAACGGACGGTATGAAAAGAATGATACGCTTGCGCTGACGCTGGCAGTAGGCAATATTTTACAAAATGCGGGAATCAATGTCGTATATACCCGGACGGAGGATGTCTATGAGACGCCGTACCGAAAGGCACAGGAAGGGAATCTGTCGGGAGCCGATTATTTTATTTCGATTCACAGAAATTCCAGCCCGTATCCAAACACGTATTCGGGTGTGGAATCGCTTGTGTATTCGGAGGGCGGGATCGCGGAAATCATTGCCGAAAATATTAACAGGCAGCTTTCGTATCTGGGCTTTCGGAATATCGGTGTTTCGGAGCGGCCAAATCTGATCGTTTTAAACAGTACACAGATGCCTGCCGTATTGGTGGAGGTGGGATTTCTCAATACGGATGCGGACAATGTACTGTTTGATCTGGAATTTGAGGCCATCGCGGAGGCCATTGCCTATGGGATACTGGAATCGCTGGGTGTTGTCTGAGCGGGCGGCCGGATAAGAGAACCGGGCCGGGGATGCGGAGCAGAGGCGGCTGCGGGTTATGAGATGGGATAGAAAAATGAAACGTAGGAAACAAAACGGGCTGTCGCAGATTCAGATGATAGCCATGGGATTTTTTATTATCATTGTTGTGGGGACGCTGCTTTTGATGCTGCCCTGTGCAACAAAGGAAGGAAATACCGGGATACTGGACGCCTTGTTTACGGCCACCAGCGCCACATGCGTAACGGGGCTGGTGGTGGCGGATACGTACCGGCACTGGACGCTGTTTGGGCAGCTCGTGATTCTGGCTCTGATTCAGACGGGCGGTCTGGGATTTATGACCATCGGTGTGTTTTTTTCTATTTATATCAGAAGGAAAATCAGTCTGCGGGAACGGGAACTGCTGCAGGAGAGTATCAATACCCTGCAGCTTGCGGGCGTTGTCCGGCTGACGAAATTGATTGTCAAGGGAACGCTGCTGCTGGAAGGCGCCGGGGCCGTTTTGCTGGCATTTCGCTTTGTCCCGGAAATGGGATGGCTGCGTGGCTGCT
>CATLGN010000175.1 GCA_949935685.1 uncultured Lachnospiraceae bacterium
GCCCCCTACAGTTATGCGGACGGGCGTCCCGTCTCCAACTGGTACAGCTCCGGCTATCGGGGACTGTGCTCACTGCGGGAAGGCATCAAGGATTCTCTGAATATTATCGCCGTCAAAACGCTGACCCAGATTACACCGCAGCTCGGCTATGACTATCTGATCAACTTTGGATTTACCACCCTGAAAGACAGGTATGAAGTAAACGGCAAGGTCTTTTCCGATATACAACAGTCGCTTGCACTGGGCGGCATTACCATGGGCGTCACCAACAAAGAGCTGAACGCCGCTTATGCCACCATTGCCAATGGCGGAACCTATTACAAGCCCACATTGTATACAAAGGTTGTCGACCACGACGGTAAGGTCATTCTGGACAATACCAAACCGGCCAGCCATCGCGTCATCAAGGAGACAACCGCATTCCTGCTGACAGACGCCATGGAGGACGTTGTCACTTCGGGTACCGGCGGTTCGGTCAATTTCGGCAATATGGCCATCGCCGGGAAAACCGGCACCACTTCCGACTATAACGATGTCTGGTTTGCAGGCTATACGCCTTACTATACCGCCACTACCTGGGCCGGTTATGACAACAATACCAAGCTGACCGGCTCGGAAAAGAATCTGGCAAAAGTACTCTGGCGCGCCGTAATGGCAAAAATCCACGAAGAACTGCCGAATCAGTCCTTCAACCGGCCGGCCGGCATTGTCAGCGCCACCATCTGCAGCCAGTCAGGAAGGCTGGGCATCGCAGGATTGTGCGACGGTTCTCTGCGGACGGAATACTTTGCGGAAGGCACTGTCCCCACGGAAAGCTGTGATGTCCATTACTCCGGCATGGTATGCGCCTACAGTATGCTCCCCGCGGCCGACGACTGCCCGTTCAGCATCGCGGGAACGCTTACCCTGCTGCCCGAGCGGCTGGAGGGCGCCGGCAGCAGCCGGAAAACATCTGCCGCCGACCCCGCTCCCGATCCGCTGCAGACCGGTGAAGATCCGCTACTAAACGCCAACATTGAAAAATGTCAGCACAATGCAGAATTTTTCCTGCAGCCAGGCGCAGATATGCTGATTGAACAGCAGCGTCAGGAATTGATTTTGAACGCGATGCAAAACGGAACCGTGCTCCCGGAAACGATCACCAATCCGCTCGGTCTTCCGGTCATGCCTGACGGCAGTACGGTGCCCGGAATTCCCGGTCTGGATATTCCGATCACCGGAACCGAGATACCGATACCAACACCAGGCACGGAAACACCGGTTCCCACACCGGAACCGACACCGATTCCCACACCGACACCCGTGCCAACACCCACAGCACAGTAACCCGGGGGTGCAGCGGAGAAAACAAAGAACGCGATTTCACGTAGCAAAGACTTTCCTATTCAAAAAAAGAGAGCCGCATCCCGATTCCCTGCGGAATGGATGCAGCTCTCTTTTTCTATATGATTTTATTCGCCCCGAAGCGCGTCGATCTGTTCCTGTAACGCCTCCGCGCCCCGCTGTGCGTCGCGGATGGCTTTGCACTGCTGCGCATACAGATCATCTTCCTCGTCTTTATGTGCCTCAAAGTATGCCTTCCCGATCTCACGATATTGCCGGTCAATCACTTCCTCACAAGTGTGAAGCATGTTTTTCAGCTTTGTAATCTCCGCCAGATCCTTTGCCTTTCTGCCGATGCTGTGTCCCGTTTCCGTAATTGTCTGTTCGAGTTTATCAAAAAACGCCATACCTGTTACCCTCCTTATACGTTATTCCATTTCCCTGACAATCTCATACAGAGAATGATCCTTGATATAGTTAAATAAATTTTTCATTTCCTGCGGCGGTACAATCATACCATCCTGTATCCATGTGATAAATATGAATCCCAAAAATTCCGAATAATAGCTCGCCAACATCTCATGTGACAGCAATTTATATGGGGAAACCTTATTCTGCGACGATTCCTGTATAAAATCGAGCAACATTTCATACAGACTGTTCTTTACAATACTTTCAAAAGAATTCTGTCCCTGCAGGCGATACACTCTGCTGTAAAACTCCTTGTCTTTCAACATCTGTACAAATATCAGCACCACCGCATTGTCCAGCATATCATTCTGTATCAACGGCTTCACCGGTTTGATAACCTCCGATGTAAAAATATGCTCCAGCAGTTGATATTTATCCTGAAAATGATTATAAAACGTAGGCCGGATAACGCCTGCCCCTTCCGCAATCTCCTGAATGGTAATCTTCTCAATGGGTGTTTTCTTCGCCAGCTCCTTGAAACTTTCTATCAGCTTTCTATCGACATTTTCCTTTCTGCGCATATCTCCTCCGGCTGTCCTCCGCCCTGCGGCCCGTTCATCTGCGAAAGGTAATCGCTCCCGTTTCCGCATCCATCGTTTCGATCACCGCCAGCGATTCCACACGAATCCCGGAACTGCGAAGCAGCCTGCCGCCGTTCTGAAAGCCTTTTTCCACCGCAATTCCAACCCCCGCCAGATCTGCGCCCGCATGCCGCACCAACTCGATCAGCCCTGTCACGGCACAGCCGTTTGCCAGAAAGTCATCAATGATCAGAACACGGTCGTCCTCTGTCAGATATTTGGACGATACCATAATGTCATATACCTTTTTGTGCGTAAAAGACTCCACGCGGGCGGTATACACGTCGCCGTCCAGATTGAGGCTCTGCGTCTTTTTGGCAAATACCACGGGTACGCCGAAATACTGCGCGGCAATGCAGGCAATGCCAATGCCCGAAGCCTCGATCGTCAGAATTTTAGTAATCCGCGGATCCGGAAACAGCCGCCGAAACTCTTTTCCCATCTCGTTATACAACGCAATATCCAACTGATGGTTCAAAAAGCTGTCCACCTTCAGTACATTTCCTGCTTTTACCGTCCCGTCTCTGCGGATTCTGTCCTCCAGCAGCTTCATTTGCACGTTCTCCTGACTGTTCATTTTATACTATATTATAGCAGAAGGAAACCGGCGCGGGCAAGTGCCGGGCAGGGGGATTTTCATTGGATTTTGCACTTTCTGCCACAATTCAACGAAAATCTTCTTCCCCTTCCATAAGTGCGCCGTCCACAATGTGTACAATCCGCTTTGCCGATCGCGCCACGTCCGTATCGTGTGTGATCATCACAATCGTATGTCCCATTTCATGCAATTGCCGGAAAAGTTTCAGCACATCCTGTCCGCTGGAACGGTCAAGCGCGCCGGTCGGTTCGTCGGCCAGCAGCAACACCGGCTCTCCCACCAGCGCTCTGGCAATGGACACCCGCTGTTTTTGCCCGCCGGACAGTTCCGACGGTTTATGTCCGAGACGATGGGAAATCCCGAGCAGCCGGATCGTTTCCATGCATTTTTTCTCCGCTTCTTTGTGTCCCATCCCCCGGATCAGAAGCGGCATAATGATATTCTGCAACACATTATAGGTGGGAATCAACTGATAATTCTGAAAAATAAAGCCAATCTCCCGGTTGCGGACTTTTGTCAGCGCTTCTTCCGGCGTATCATGTATGGGGACACCGTCCAGATAATAAAAGCCGTCGTCAGGACGGTCCATACAGCCGATTACATTCATCAGCGTTGTCTTTCCCGACCCGGAAGGCCCCAGAATAGCCACATATTCTCCCCGTTCCACAGTAAAGCAGATATTTTTCAGCACGGGGACTCTTTCATCCCCAAGCATATATCCTTTATTCATATCCAAAATCCGTATCAGTTTTTCCGCCATATGTTCTACTCCATAATCTCTATGTTCCGTATGCGCAGACGTGTCTTCGCCGTATTCCGTATCCTGTCGCCTTATTCATGGTTCAGCGCCACAACCGGAACCAGACGGGACGCCTGAAACGCCGGATAAAATCCAAACAGGCTGCCTGTCAACACACCAAAGGCCAGCGACAGCACGGCGCCCGCCGGCGACAGTTCCACTCTGACATGAAAGCTTTCCAATACCGGGGCAATGCCCAGACCAAGCAGAACCCCCATCACCGCCCCTGTCAGGCTGATGCAGGACGCTTCCAGCAGAAATTCCGTCAGAATATCCCGTCTGCTACATCCGATCGCTTTCAGGATACCGATTTCATTGGTTCGTTCTTTCACGGATACAAACAACACATTCATAATGCCGATACCACCGATCAGAAATACAATGGCTGCCATTGCAATCAACAAAAGCTGCAACGTTTCATTGGAGCGTGATGCCGCTTCCATCCTGCTTCCGGCATCTGACAGCGTAAACTGCGTATTGGGGTAATTTTCCCGCAGAACGTCCTCTATGTAACCAATGATATTCTTTACATTGTCCACTTCCTCAGCAATTACGGTAATGGTCGGACTTACATTTGTTCCGGTCAGATATTTGACACCCGAGGCATAGGGAACAAAGACTGCTTCATCGGGACTGATGCCGGATGTTACCGTTCCCATCTCTTCCAGTACACCGACTACGATATAAGGCCTGTTGTCGATATACAGCTTATTTTTATATGC
>CATLGN010000176.1 GCA_949935685.1 uncultured Lachnospiraceae bacterium
CCCAGCGCAGCTTTCCCGGCAGCCCGTAATATAGCAGAAACAAAACGGCAAAAAACAATAAAAAACAAATCGATGTCACACCAGCCATATTCTTATTTTCCCCCGGTGATCATCAGATTCTGTCCCGTCACACAGCCGGCTTCCTCCGACAACAGATACAGAAACGCCGGGATCACGTCCGCCGTCGTCAGATTCCGTTTCAGCGGGGAAGCCGCGGCGTTTTGCGCAACCACAAGCTCCGGTATCTCCCGCAGGAAACGGGTCTCCATCATCTCCGGCGATACCCCGTTTACCGTAATGCCCTTTTCCGCATATTCCGCCGCCAGTGATTTCATCAGGCCAAGCAGCGCATATTTTGCCGTAATATACGGACTCAGATATTTGGGCGGTTTTCCTTCCACATAAGCCGTCAGCATAAAGACAATCCTGCCGTACTTTTTTTTCGCCATGGCAGGCAAAAAAGCCTGCAATATCGAAACTGCCGACATAACCGAAGTGCCGATGCCATATCCGAAATCGCCGTCCATATCGCAGCGGGCAAATCGTTCATTCCGGCATACGGGCGCCGCAAGATGTACGATATGCTCCGGCAGGCAGCCACGCTCGCGCACCTGCGCCGTCATTGCCTCCACCTTCTGCCGCTTGGACAGATCGGCCTGCAAAAGAACCAGCTTTTCACCGAGTTCCGCCTGCAACGCCGACAGATTTTCATTCATATGAAAATAATGCGCCAGTACCGTGCCATAACGGCCGGCCGCCGCCCGGATCAGTTGGCAGCCCACATCCGATGAAGCCCCCAACACAAGCAACGTCTTATTCTCCATCCAGCACACCCACTTTCATCCGTCCCCGGAGCACCTTTTCACCGTCTCCGTTCCGCATTTCCACCTGTAAGACGATAAAAGAGAACAGGTCGTTTTTTTCTTTCACCGTTCCCCGTACTGTCAGCGTGTCACCGATCTGCACCGCTTTGGCAAATTTAACGTCGGTTTCCAAAATCAGGCTCCGCTCCCCCGGCAGATAGACGCCTGCCAGCGTGGACAGAAACGAAGCCGTCAGCATGCCGTAGACTACACGGCCCGGATACCCCTTTCCGGCCGCAAACGCTTCGTCCGTATGCAGCGGATTCTCGTCTCCCGTAATCTGCCGGAACTGCTCGAGCATCTCCGGCCGGATCGTCACCTGAAACGCCTCCGTCATCCCGACTGTCAGTTCCGCATACGTATACCGGTTCATCTCACACCCGCTCCAGAATAATATCCACCATCGCGCCCACGTTTTTCATGCCGGTCGCTTCCCCCATGGTAAACTTCATCCCAAACTTTTTCTCGATCGCCACGATCAGATTGATATGCTCCAGCGAATCCCAGTCCTCTATATCGTCCGCTGTCGTCGTCTCGCCGACCGTAATCTCCTCATCGTCAAAAATATCGCGGAACACTTCGTTTACGCCTGCAAAAACTTCTTCTCTTGTCATATTTCCTCCTCCACTTGAATCACCGTATTCTGCGGTCGGTACGCCGCAAGGGAAAGCTCCCATTTCGTATTGCCCGCCGTGTCCTGCGAAACTTTGGAAAATCCCCGCTCTCCGTAAAAGTCCCGCACCATCTTATTTTTGGCCGTCGGATAATAAAATCCGTATATCGTGCGGATTCCCCGCGCCCCGGCCCGCTGTGCCAGCGCGTCCATCATCGCGCACTCCATGTCCCGTTTGAGCACACGGCAGCTCATAATCCACAGATCCAGAAAGAGCGCGTCCCCTTCCTGTCTGCCGATAACAACGGAGACAACACCGTTATCGCCAAAGCGGTCTTCCAACTTCCCGTAAAGCGTCAGATACGCCGGATCGGCCGCCACGGCCGCGATTTCCGCCTGCGAGTACCGCTTTGTCGTCAGATTAAACTGGTTGCTCTTATTGGTAAGCTGCGCAATCCGCGCCAGCCAGGCCGGCGCAAACGGCCGGATCTCCGCTTTCATCAAAAGCGAGCGGAGATACGCCCCATAGTCGGCAAACGATGCCTGCAGCGCCGTGCGCTGCGCATTCTCCCGGTACATCGCATTCCGCTTCAAATCGTCCGCGGAAATGCCTGTCGCCTCGAAATAGCCGCAGCGATCCAGTACCCGGATATAGTTTTCCACCGTGCCGATCTCCGGCGCCGCCACCCCCGGCACCTGCGCGGATACGATCGCCCGCTCCGCCGGATTGTCATCTACAAATACAAGGCTTTCCGGGAGCAGGTTCAGCTCCGCGGCAATATCCGTCAGGTTTTTATCCTTTGGCTCCCAGTTTGCTTTCACAACAATAAAATCGTCTTTTTTGAGAACGCCGCCGGGATGTTCCAGTCCGGCCATCGCATTTTCATATTCATTTTTGGAATCGATATTCAGCAGGACGCCAAGCTGTTTCTGTTCTTTCAGATACGCCTGAAACGCCTGATAAACCTGTCCCATGGAAGTTTCCTGTCCGACTTCGATATTTTCCGGGCCGTCGTCTCCCACGATGCCGCCCCACAGCGTGTTGTCCAGATCGAGCACATAGCCCTTTTTGTTTTTCCCGTACAGCGCCTTGATAATCTTTGCCAGACTGAACGCAAAGTCCGGGATGGCGGACACATTACAGCAATATTTATACATATGCCAGGAAAACGAATCGGCCCATCGCTCCAGTCCGTACGCGGCGGACAGATAGTTAATATCATGGATATAAAAGTTTTCATGCGTCCCGGCATAGTCATAAAACAGACAGTTCAGCCGGGTGACAAAATTGACCTTCCCGTGTCTGTCACTGGCATCCATGCTGCCGAGCAGCCGGTAAGCCGGATATTCAAAATTATTCTGAATGACAATACAGCCAAACCGCTGCGCCAGCGCCTCCCACATGCCGCAGTACCGCCCGTACTCCGCCTGCAGCATGGCTTCGATCTGCTCCGGCGTATCCGTAAGCTGCGGAAACGCCATTATATTATGGCATGAGGTGTGAATATAAATCACATCCGGCGCAAACGCCAGCAGCTCCGCTCCCGGAAACATCGCTTCTTCGTAATATTGGTTATATTCCGACTCGTAAAATTCCGGCGCAATCCCGTAATGCAGCAGAAAAAGTTCCAGCATCAGACGGATGTCGTTGGTTGTGGAACCGCCCAGAATGGCAATCTTTTTGGAAATCCGCACGCTGCCGTCCGCCAGCAGTTCCTTTTTAATCCGCTTCTTTCTGCGTAACAATTCTTCTCCCGCAAAGGGGTATTCCAGGCATTTCATATTATTCTCTCCCGCTTTCCGCGCTTTCTCCGTCTCTCGTAATCACAAGCGGCTCGCATCCCAGATCGTCATACCAGTACCGTTCCCCGTTCCGAAGCTGCAGGGAAACGGCCGTATCGCCGTTCCAGTCAAACTGCAGCGGCATATCGAAATAGCCGCCCTGTTCCAGATTGCCCCACAGATTGGTGCCAATGTCCGCCCGCTCCCGGCATGCCACCTTTACATCGTCATAATCGGTATTGATCACGGAGCCGCCCGTATTATACACCCGCACGGTGACATAGCACGTATCGCCTTCCGTCTCCTGCGAAATCAGTTCATACCGCGCCCTCGCCCGGCAGTCCCGATACGACCTGGCATAATAATACAGCGGCGTCTCATATTGACTTTGTACGATCTCCAGACTGCCCGCTTCCGCGGCGGCATTGAGCAGTGGATTGATGCGTTCGGCCGGCGCATGGGAGGCCAGAATATAGCATCGCGCTTCCTGCAGCACCTTCGCAATATCGCCCTGCGCGTCTTCTTTATCGAGCGTATCCGTCGCCCAGATAATATTGTCCGCCGCCACGTCCCCGATCCGCTCCGTATCATAGCCGATCTTATACTTTGTCACCGGGATGCTCTGGTAATAGACATAAACCTTCTCGTCCGCCGTGACATGTTCCTGCAGCCAGGCAATCGACGGGTTGGCCTCCTCACCCGGCTGGAATACATTTTCCGCATTTTTATAGACGGCAATGCCGTTATTTGTCAGCATCAGCGTAAACATCAGAAAGACGGCCACCAGTTCTCCTCTGCTGTCCGCCGCCGCTATCTGATCCAGCGCATAAAAGGCAAGAATCGTAAACAGCGGAAAGGAAAAGCACCACAGCCTGTCCGCAATCGGAAACATATGGATGAAAGACGCAAACAGCGATACAAGAAAGCCGAGCAGCATCACGGCGGCATAGCGATTTCTTTCACGGAAAATGCCGATCAGAAACGCCGCCAACACAAAGGCAACCATAAAAATCCGCGCTTCCCGGAAGGTGATAAAAATTTCGTAGACCATGGCTTTCGCCATCTTCAGATCCGCAATACTCCGGGGAATCAGCGGAAAGCCGGCGTTTTCCCAATAACTCTGCATCGTACCGCTGAGGGCGATTCCCCGCAGCCAGTAAAAATAATATGCCGCAAAGCTCACACCCACGCCAAGCCCCGTAAAGACACTGT
>CATLGN010000177.1 GCA_949935685.1 uncultured Lachnospiraceae bacterium
GGTGAAGCGTGGGTATATGTCAATATGTAATACGCGTTTTCCAGAAGCTGGGCTTTGGAATTGGCATAGCCGAAGCGCTCGCTGCCCGCCATCGGATGTCCGCCGATAAAACGGTCTTGCAGCCCCAGTGCGCTGATTTCCCTGTGTATTTCTGTTTTTACACTGCCGACATCGGTCAGAATGCAGTTTTCGGAGAGCCATGGGAGCAGTTTTTGCAGATTCTCATTATTGCATGCGACCGGCGCGCAGAGAAACAGGATATGACAATCCGAAAAGGTGCTGTCAATCCGGTCGGTTACGACATCGGCGATCCCTTCCTCTTTTGCCAGCCGGAGCGTGTCCGGGTTGGTATCGTAAGCGCAGATTGTGACATTGCCGCGCCGTTCTTTCAGCGCCCGGGCGATGGAACCGCCGATCAGTCCCAGTCCGATAAAACCACAGGTAACAGGTTGCATATGGACTCCTTTCGTGTCTTGGATGGTTGTCTTATTTATTATACGCAAATCATGCCGGGTGTACAATCTTTTCTTCTGTTCCGGCCCGATTGTTACAAAAAACTGGTGAAATTGTGCAAAACAACTTGTAATTGCCGAAGGAATTTAGTAGAATATCCACATGGGGAATTTGAGAGGATAAGAGATTACGAGATTCCTGTAAATCTTGGCAGATACCCAAAACATCATAAATTGGAGGGAATTTAAGTATGAATGTTTACACAACTGACAAAATTCGCAATGTAGTATTACTGGGACATGGCGGTGCGGGTAAGACTTCTCTGGCAGAAGCGATGGCGTATCTGGCAGGTCTGACTTCCAGAATGGGAAAGGTGACAGATGGCAATACCATCAGCGATTTTGGAAAAGAAGAGCAGAAGCGGACATTTTCTATCAGCACTTCTGTGATTCCGTTGGAATGGGAAGGAACCAAGATTAATATTTTAGATACCCCCGGCTATTTTGATTTTATCGGAGAAGTGGAAGAAGCGGTCAGCGCGGCGGATGCGGCGATTATCGTTGTGTCGGGTAAGGCCGGCATGGAAGTGGGCACGGAAAAGGCATGGGAGCTGTGCGAAAAGTACAAACTGCCCCGTATGATATTTGTCACCGATATGGATGTGGACAATGCTTCCTACCGTCAGGTTGTGGAAGATATGACCGACCGGTACGGGAAGAAAATGGCGCCGTTCCATCTTCCGATCCGTGAGAATGAAAAATTTGTGGGATATATCAATGTGATCAGCGAAACGGGCCACAGATGGAAAGGCAAGGAAGTGGTTGACTGTGAGATTCCCGACTATAACAAGCCGAATCTGCAGGTGTGCCGCGACACACTGATGGAGTCCGTGGCGGAGACGAGCGAGGAGTTTATGGACCGCTACTTTGCAGGCGAGACGTTTTCCGAAGCGGAAATCCGTGCCGCTGTCCGCATCAACGTTATGGACGGCACGATCGTACCCATGTCCATGGGTTCCAGTGTGTTGTGTCAGGGCGTTTACACATTGCTGGATGATATTGTGAAATACTTCCCCAGCCCGGAAAACAGAGAGATCGCGGGCGTTAATTTAAAGAGCAATGAAGTATTTCAGGCTGATTTTGATTTTGCCAAAGCAAAATCCGCATATATTTTCAAGACGATTGTGGATCCCTTTATCGGAAAGTATTCGCTGATCAAGGTATGCTCGGGCGTGTTTAAGTCGGACGACGTGATCTACAATCAGGAAAAGGAAACGGAAGAGAAGGCAGGCAAGCTGTATGTGCTGCAGGGCAATAAGCCGATCGAAGTGCCGGAACTTCACGCAGGCGATATTGGCGCCGTTGCCAAACTGACGGCGGCCAGAACAGGCGACACCCTTTCGACAAAGGCGACCCCCATCCGCTATGGCAAGACGGAGATTTCCACGCCGTACACGTATATGCGCTACAATGCGAAAAACAAGGGCGATATTGACAAGATTTCCCAGTCGCTGCAGAAGATGATGCATGAAGATCTGACATTAAGGGCTGTCAACGACAGTGAAAACAGACAGATGCTGTTATACGGGATGGGCGATCAGCATCTGGAAATCGTGGCGAGCAGGCTGAAAAACGAATACAAAGTGGAGATCGAACTCTCCAAGCCCAAGGTGGCGTTCCGCGAAACCATCCGCAAAAAATCGGATGTGGAATACAAATATAAGAAACAGTCCGGCGGACACGGACAATATGGCCATGTCAAAATGCGTTTTGAGAGTTCCGGCAATCTGGAAGAAAGCTTTGCGTTTTCACAGGAAGTCGTGGGAGGCGCCGTTCCCAAGAACTATTTCCCGGCCGTGGAAAAGGGACTGCAGGAATCCGTTCTGCGCGGACCGCTGGCTGCTTATCCGGTTGTGGGCGTAAAAGCCGTTTTATATGACGGTTCCTATCACCCGGTGGATTCTTCCGAAATGGCGTTTAAGATGGCGACGATACAGGCGTTTAAGAAAGGCTTTATGGAAGCGCAGCCGATCCTGCTCGAGCCGATTGCGTCTCTGAAAGTCACGGTTCCGGATCAGTATACCGGCGATATTATGGGTGATCTGAATAAACGCAGAGGCCGTGTGCTGGGTATGAACCCGATTGCGGGCGGAAAACAGGTGATCGAAGCGGACATTCCGATGACGGGACTGTTCGGATACTGTACCGATCTGCGTTCCATGACAGGCGGACGGGGCGTATATTCTTATGAGTTTGCCCGTTATGAGCAGGCGCCTTCGGACGTACAGGAGAAAGAAGTGGCAGAGCGTGCCGCAAAAGTGGCGGAGAACGCGGACTTATAATAAAATCACGTGAAGAAACAGAATGTTGTGGACAGAGCCGGAGATCGTTCTTCGGCTCTGTTGCGTTATCATTTTCTTTCACGAATATTTAAGAGACAAAACCGGGAATATGTAGTATAATTTTCCACATACTAAGGAAGAAATGGGAAGAAAGAAGGTTGACATATGAAAAAGGCATCGCGAAACCTGCTGCTCTGTGCGGCGGGACTGTTACTTGCAGGGATTTTATACTATATCTATTTGCCGGCGATTAATATTCATTCGGCAAATTTCTGGTTTTTTATTATGGGGCTTTTGGTTGTGGGGATGCTGATCTATGCATTCAAAAAAGCAGGCCGGCAGATATTGTTTTCGGACGGACATTTTGTGCTGACAGATCCGAATTTCCGGGAACAGATGAACGTGCTGAAATATCCCGGCATTCTGCTTCTGGCCGTATTTGCCATATATCTGATCGGCAGTATTTTATCGTCTCCCATTGTGAATGCGGGAAAATATCAGCGGCTTATGACGATTGCGGAGCGGAATTTTACGGATGATATTGCGGAGGCGGATTATAATACGATTCCGCTGCTGGACAAAGATTCGGCGGCAATTCTCGGCAACCGTAAAATGGGCAGTCTGGTGGATATGGTGTCCCAGTTTGAGGTCAGCAACGACTATACGCAGATCAATTATCAGGGCAGGCCGGTGCGCGTCACACCCCTTTCGTATGCCAGTCCGATCAAGTGGCTGACAAACAACAGGAACGGCATTCCGGCCTATATCCTGATCGATATGGCTACGCAGAATACGGAATGTGTCAAACTGCAGGCGGGAATCAAATATTCCAAATCGGAGTATTTTAACCGCTATCTGTACCGGCATCTGCGATTCCGCTATCCCACCTATATTTTTGACGATCAGATTTTCTTTGAGATCGATGAGGAAGGGACGCCGTATTGGGTGTGTCCGGTAAAAAAATTCAATATCGGCCTGTTTGGCGGGCAGACGATCGGCAATGTGGTGCTCTGCAATGCGGTGACGGGAGAATGTGTGGACTATGCCGTGGAAGATGTGCCGCAGTGGGTTGACAAGGTATATTCCGCCGAATTGCTGACGCAGTTGTATGATTATTCGGGCATTTTGAAACATGGATTCCTGAACAGCGTTCTCGGACAGCGGGACTGCCTGCAGTCTACCAACGGCTATAATTATATCGCGCTGGACGATGACGTGTGGGTGTATTCCGGTGTGACGAGCGTCAGCGGAGACCAGTCCAATGTCGGGTTCGTGCTGATGAATCAGCGTACGATGGAGACGCGGTTCTACAAGGTGGAAGGGGCGATTGAGGATTCGGCCATGTCCTCTGCGGAAGGGCAGGTACAGAATCTGGGGTATGTCGCCACATTCCCGCTGCTTCTGAATATAGCGGACGAGCCGACTTATTTTATGGCGCTGAAAGACGCGTCCGGTCTGGTAAAAAAATACGCCATGGTCAATGTACAGAAATATCAGTGGGTGGCGATCGGGGATACGATACAGGAATGCGAGAAAAACTACAGCGGCCTGCTGAATACCAACGGCATTGTGAGCCGGAATGCGGATACGCTGAAAGAGATCAGCGGCGTGATTGCCG
>CATLGN010000178.1 GCA_949935685.1 uncultured Lachnospiraceae bacterium
AAGAACCGCTAATGCCCTCCGCAGGCACGGCAGACGAAGCGCCTGTCCGGCTTCCCGGAGCGTTACGGTATGAAATTTTTAACACATTGCATTCTATACGAAAGCGTATGGAGGGACACAAATCGAAAAAGTCTGCAATGCGGATATATTTCGGCGGGGAGGGATACGAGCGGCTTTGCGCCTTCGGAGGATATTAGCGATTCTTACGGTTGCACGTTTGCCGGTATCTGTCGCCGCAGCCGTTAGAACCGCTTATACCCGCAGTCCGGTGCAAAACCGCCCGCATCCCTCCCCGCCGAAAAGCAATACCGTAGGCCTGTCTTTGCCGTATTGTGATTGTGATACCGCCTTTTTCACGGTTAAGTATACTGCCATATGACAAATGTCATATTTTCTTCTTGAAATCATGACGAAAGTCATATGAAAGTCATTACATTAGACAGGTGTCGGGATACCGGATTTCCGTTATGATAAACTCGTACTGAAAAATAAATCTTTTTAGGGAGGAAAAAAGGATGAAGAAAAAAGTAGTAAGCGTACTTCTTTGCACAGCTATGGCAGTTTCCATGCTGGTAGGATGCGGTTCTCAGCCGGCAGAAACAGCGGCTCCCGCACCGGCAGAAGATGCGGCAGCTCCTGCGGCGGAAGATGCTGCGGCAGACGTTGCGGAAGATGCAGTTGCAGAGGCGGAAGCAAAAGCAGGGGAGAGACCGGAAGGCGGTTATAAATTCGGTTATACCTGTATGGACGGTTCCAATCCGTTCTTCGTAATTCTTGAGCAGACAATCCGTGAGGAAGTGGAAGCAAACGGCGATACACTCGTATCTTTCGACCCTGCAAATGACGTTTCCCGTCAGATCAGCGGTATCGAAGATCTGATCTCTCAGGGCCTTGACGGAATGTTCCTGAACCCTGCGGAAGCGGAAGGTATCTTACCGGCTCTGGATATGCTGAAAGAAGCCGGCGTTCCGATTATCAACTTTGATACGGAAGTGGCAGATATGAGTTATGTTACCTCTTATGCAGGTTCCGATAACTACAATGCAGGTAAGGTTTGTGGTGAAGACCTTGTTAAGAAGTGCCCGGACGGCGGCCCGATCATCGTATTGGATTCCCCGACCATGAACTCCGTTGTTGACAGAACAAACGGTTTCCTGGATGCAATCGAAGGCAAAGGCTTTGAAATCGTTGCACAGCAGGATGCAAAAGGTAATCTGGAAGAAGCTATGGGTATCGCAGAAGACCTTCTGCAGGCACACGGCGACGTAGTTGCGATCTTCGGCGGAAATGACCCGACAGCGCTCGGCGCTCTGGCAGCGGCAAACGCAGCAGGCTTAACAGACTGCATGATCTATGGTGTTGACGGTTCTCCTGACATCAAGGCAGAACTTGCTTCCGGCGAGTCCCTGATCGAAGGTACAGGCGCACAGTCTCCTATCAGCATCGCAAAGAAATCCGTAGAAATTATGTACGATTTCCTTGGCGGCAACGAAGTAGACGACAGATACCCTGTTGAGACATTCCTGATCACAGCCGACAACGTAGCTGACTACGGCACAGACGGATGGCAGTAAAGCAAAATTGCGAAGCAATTTTGCGCTACCCACACGGAGCGAAGCGCAGTGCGGGTTTCCCGGAAGGGCGTAAGCCCGTAATGCGAAGCAATTTTGCGCTACCCACACGGAGCGAAGCGCAGTGCGGGTTTCCCGAAAGGGCGGAAGCCCGCAATGCGAAGCAATTTTGCGCTACCCACACGGAGCGAAGCGCAGTGCGGGTAAGGGATAAATAAACACAAAAACATAGGCCATATAAATGCGAGCATCTATGTGGCCTATTTTTTTAGGCGATGGATAGGACAGATAAAGGAAGGTGATAGGGTTTGGCTGAAGAATACTTACTGGAAATGAAAGGGATTCACAAGCGGTTTCCGGGCGTGCTGGCGCTGAATGATGTAAGCCTTACGGTTAAGGCAGGGGAGGTGCATGCGCTTCTCGGCGAAAACGGGGCCGGAAAGTCTACGTTGATCAAGGTTCTGGGCGGTATCTACATAGCGGAAGAGGGCGAGATCTTCATTGAAGGCAAAAAGGTCAAGATCGACAGCGTAAAGAGTTCGCATGAAAACGGTGTGGCGATCATCCATCAGGAACTGGTGCTTGTACCGTATATGACGGTTGCGGAGAATATTTTCCTCGGCAGAGAGCCGATGAAGGGCAAATTCGTGGATCATAAAAAGATGACGGATGATGCGCAGACACTGCTGGATGAGAATGACATGGGGATTGCCGCAGATACGCTGGTAGGGAGCCTGACGATTGCACAGCAGCAGATGGTGGAAATCGTGAAGGCCATTTCGTTTAACTCAAAGATTCTGGTTATGGATGAGCCGACCTCTTCTATTTCCGACAAGGAAGTGGAGTTTTTATTTGAGACGATGCGCGGCCTGACGGCGAAGGGTGTGGGCATTATCTATATCTCGCATAAGATGAGCGAGCTGGAGCAGATCTGCGACAGGGTTACGGTTATGCGTGACGGGGAATATGTGGGAACCAAGGTGGTCAAGGAGACAAACAAAGACGAATTGATTGCCATGATGGTTGGCCGTGAGCTGACAAATTACTATACAAGAGATTTCCAGGAACCGGGAGACGTTATTCTGAAATGCGATCATATATCGGACGGTAAGATGGCGAAGGATGCCAGCTTTGAAGTGAGAAGGGGCGAAATCGTGGGATTTGCCGGGCTGGTCGGCGCGGGCCGGAGCGAGGTAATGAAATGCATTTTCGGATTAACAAAGAATTATAAGGGCGAAATTGCAATCGAAGGCAGTAAAGTGCAGATTCACAACCCCATCGAAGCCATGAAATACGGACTTGCGCTTGTGCCGGAGGACAGAAAGCTGGAAGGGCTGTATAAGGTACAGAGTGTGCGCTATAATTCGACCATTGAGGTGTTGGGAGACTTTATCAAGGGCATTTTTGTGGATGCGGCAAAAGAGGAAGAAATCACACAGAAATACATTGATATGCTGTCCACAAAGACACCCACGCAGGAACAGTTGATTGGAAATCTTTCCGGCGGGAATCAGCAGAAGGTTATCATCGGCAGATGGCTTGCAACCAATCCCAAGATTCTGATTCTGGATGAACCTACAAGGGGCGTTGACGTAGGGGCGAAATCCGAGATTTATGCAATTATGAACGAACTTGTGAAACATGGCATGTCCATTATTATGATTTCTTCGGAACTTCCGGAAATTATCAATATGAGCGACCGTATTTATGTTATGAGTGAGGGAAATATTACGGGCTGCCTGTCAAGGGATGAGGTTTCACAGGAAGCGATCATGAAACTTGCGGCAAATTAGGAAACAGATAAGGAGGAAAACATCTATGGCTGAAGAAAAAGCAGTTGCTGCGCAGAACACTTCGGGTTCGAGATTTGCAAAGGCAGCAAAAATATATTTCAAAGAGAATCTGGGTATTATCGTGGCGCTTCTGGTATTGTGTCTCTTTCTGGCGGTCAATCCGCTTACCAGCAGTTCCTTTCTGACACAGAAAAATGTGTTTAACGTGCTTCGTCAGATTTCCACCAATCTGTATCTGGCATGTGGTATGACAATGGTTATTATTCTCGGCGGCATCGACCTTTCGGTAGGTTCCGTTATCGCCATGTCGGGCTGTGTGGCTGCCGGCTGCGTGTCCCGGTATAATCTGCCGCTGGCGGTCGCACTGCTCTGCGGTGTGCTGGTTGGTCTGGTTGTCGGTATGTTCAACGGATATGTGATTTCCAGTACGACAATCCCGCCCTTTATCGTAACGCTGGCGACAATGAACATTGCCAAAGGTCTCGCCTATGTATATACGGGCGGTTCGCCGGTACGTGTAGTAACAAAAGAGTGGCAGTTCGTGGGCGCGGGCTATATCGGCCCGGTTCCGACCCCGGTTGTGCTGCTGGTGATTGTGCTGTTCGTAACGGCAATGATTATGAATAAGACAAAACTGGGCCGTCATCTGTACGCGGTGGGCGGCAACGCGCAGGCGGCGGAATTTTCCGGTATCAGCGTGGCAAAGGTAAAATTCCTCGTCCATACATATTCCGGCATTATGGCGGGTCTGGCAGGTATTGTGCTGGCTTCCCGTATGTATTCCGGGCAGCCTACGGCAGGCGACGGCGCGGAAATGGACGCCATTGCGGCGGTTGTTGTAGGCGGTACGAGTATGGCCGGCGGTTCCGGTAAAATCGGCGGCACGATTATCGGCGGTCTGATCATCGGCGTACTGAACAATGGTCTGAATCTGATGAACGTCAACTCTTTCTGGCAGTATGTGGTAAAAGGATGCGTTATTCTGCTGGCCGTTTATCTGGATTACATCAGAAATAAAAAAACCAAGCTGTAAAAAACAGGTTTGGT
>CATLGN010000179.1 GCA_949935685.1 uncultured Lachnospiraceae bacterium
GCTTCCCTCGTCCCCCATTCGGAAGTCCTGATTCAAAATGTGGGCATCAACCCCACAAGAGACGGTATCCTGCAGGCCGCAAAGGCAATGGGCGCCGATATTACACTGGAAAATATCCGCAAAGGCAACGGGGAAGTTTCCGCTGATCTTCTCGTCCGCTCCGCCGCCCTGCACGGCACGGAAATCGGCGGCAGCCTGATTCCCACGCTGATCGACGAGCTCCCGATTCTCGCCGTTATGGCAGCCTTTGCCGAAGGCACAACCATAATCCGGGACGCTGCGGAACTGAAAGTCAAAGAGTCAAACCGTATCGACGTGATGACAGAAAATCTCCGCACAATGGGATGTGACATAGAAGCGACGCCGGACGGCATGATTATCCGCGGCGGACGGCCGCTGCACGGCGCGGTGATCAACTCCCATGCCGATCACCGCATTGCCATGAGCTTTGCCGTGGCCGCCCTGATGGCAGACGGTGAAACCTGCCTGCCCGGAAGCGAATGCGTCAGTATCTCCTACCCCGGCTTTTTCGCAGATTTGCACCGGCTGGCGAACTGATGTTACAGATGCCGCTGCGCACAGTCCAGCGCCGCTTCCACAACCTGATGCATGTCAAAATACCGATACAGCCCGAGCCGGCCGCCGAAGATCACGTGTTTTTCCTGCGCGGCTCTGGCGCGGTATTTCTCATATATGGCATTGTTTTTCTCATCGTTCAGCGGATAATACGGCTCGTCCCCATGGCGCCAGACATGGGGATATTCTTTTGTCACCACAGTCCGGGGATTCACCGTGCCGCTTTGACACTGGAATTCAAAGTGCTTATGTTCAATAATTCTCGTATAGGGCACCTCATATTCGGTATAGTTCACCACCGCATTGCCCTGATAATTTTCCATATCCAGAACCTGTGTTTCAAACCGCAGACTGCGATACTCCAATTCCCCGTAACAGTAGTCATACCAAGCGTCGATCATCCCCGTATAAACAATCTTCTCAGCCAGCGCGGACAACGCCTGCCGCTCTTTCAGAAAATCCGTCTCCAGCCGGACTTCCAGACCGTCCAGCATCTTCTCAATAATCCGGGTATAACCGCCGACCGGTATCCCCTGACAGGTATCATTAAAATAATTATTGTCATAGACAAAACGCACCGGCAGACGCCGGATAATAAAGGCCGGCAATTCGTCCGCCCGTTTTCCCCACTGCTTTTCCGTATACCCTTTGACAAGCTTTTCGTAAATATCCCGCCCCACCAGGCGGATCGCCTGTTCTTCCAGGTTCCGCGGCGTTTCGATGCCCGCCTCCCGAATCTGCTGATCAATCCTGGCTCTGGCTTCCTCCGGTGTCCGCACGCCCCAGATGGCATGAAATGTATTCATATTAAAGGGCAGGTTATACACTTCGTCCTTATATCTGGCAAGCGGCGCGTTGGTATAGCGATTGAATACCGCAAATCGGTTGATATAATTCCACACCCGTTCATTGGACGTATGGAAAATATGAGCGCCGTATTCGTGTACCTGTATCCCCGCCACTTCCCTTGTATAAATATTACCGCCCACGTGCGCCCGTTTGTCCACAACCAGCACCCGCTTTCCGCGTTTTGCCGCCTCATGTGCAAAAATGCTGCCAAACAATCCCGCTCCCACGATCAGAAAGTCATATGTCATAGCCAATTTCCCTCTCCTGTTCTGTTTTCCTTATTATATCAGGCTTTACATATACCTGTATTTTATTATTGTACTTCGCGAACGCATGTATCGCAAGCAAATTCAAACCGCCGCCGGGACAAACGCAGCGAAGTACTTTCACGAGTCCAGCGGACATGATATAATATGTTTTATCTATATTCACGATTATAAAGGAGGAGATACTATGAGACACACATGGAGACGCTTTGCAGCGCCGGTACTGGCCCTGCTGATCACCGTCGGCTCCCTCTCCGCGCCCGGAGCGGTTCTTACCGCATCCGCACATTCCGGCAGAACGGATTCCAGCGGCGGACACCATGATTATAAGAATGCCAGCGGCCTTGGCTCTTATCATTATCATCACGGGTATCCGGCGCATCTGCACGAAAACGGGGTATGCCCTTATGAGACGTCACTGACACCCGTACCGGAACCGGCGCCAACGCCTGCTCTGCCGGCACCGGAGCCGCTGCCTGACACTCCCGTACAACCGCCCGTGCAAGATGCGGAGCCCGCCGTCCCGGCAATCAATTACACGCCAGTGTATGACGCCGCATATTACGCCGCTGCCAATCCCGACGTCGCAGCCATTTACGGTGCAGACGAAGCCCTGCTCTTTCAACATTTCCTGACCATTGGCATGGCGGAAGGCAGACAGGGAAACGCTGCCTTTAACGTATGGGCATACCGCGAGGCAAATCCCGATCTGGCCGCTGTCTTTGGCGACAACCTGACACAATATTATCTCTTTTATTGTATGAACAATGGGGTATCATAAAGAATCCGGTTCCCGGACAGTTACGAAGCTGTCCGGGAATTCCGGCAAATGAGAAACGCCGCGCCGTAACCGCCGACAGTTACAGCGCCTTTAACTTACTGTGATGCATATTGATATAAATATCCTGAATCTCCTGCCTGTCCTTTATATCGCTCGACAGCTTAATGCATTCATTCAGTTTTCGCGACAGATCAAGATGCCCTTCGGCAACCCGCTGAATATTGACACGAATTTCATTCTCTATAATGATTTCCGTTTTTGTCACCTTCTGCCCGATCTCTTTCACTTCAACTTTCAGACCCTTTACCGTCTCATCCAGACCGTTTACTTTTTCATCCAGACCGTTTACTTTTTCATCCAGACCGTTTACTTTCTCATCCAGACCGTTTACTTTCTCATCCAGACTGTTTACTTTCTCATCCAAACGATCTACTTTTTCATCCAAACGATCTACTTTTTCATCCAGATCCTTCATTTTATTTAAAATCAAATCCAATTTTTCACTGTCTGTCATATCTTTCCTCCCGACAAACCTGCTTTTTTTGTCTTTACACTATTGATAAGCCGGCAAAGACGCAGAAGAGGCATAAGACGGCGCGGAGGCGGCCGAGTTCTCCAAAATCTCCTTATCCCGCGGATGCAGTTTATCACGTGTTGCGGCTACGGCCGCCACCCAATTATCATGTTTCATTTTGTCTTCTTCATACCGCCTTCTGAATTCTCTCTCCGTCCGCACTGTTTCATCAAGCGCCAGATAGCTCCCGTCAAAGGTCGCGTCACTCCCAAAAGCCCATAGCTGTATAATCTGTACCTGATAATTCGAATACAGAACACGCTCCTGATTATTGCACGATTTACAAAGCGGTATGATAAATACCCGGTTCGTATCCTTCAGGGAGTCTTTGTCAACCGGCGCGTCGTCCTCATCCGATCCGTCCCCCAGTACAATGTGCCCGCCCACTTCGGCCCACTGATGGCAGCAGGCACAGCGCCAGGACGTAATACCGTATTTATGATAGGACCATGCACTCAGCCAGGGGGCCCTTGCGATCGTACGCCCGGTCCCATACTCAACAATGCTCATTTTGGGATCATCTGTGGAACCGACAACATTGCGAAACGGCGTACCCTCTTTCATATAATATGTATCTGCATAAAATGACATATGCTCTCCTGCTTACTTTGGAAGCGGCTCCATAGCCTGCGCAAACAACGACGTCAATTTCGCCATTCCCTCGGACGGCGGCTGCTGTACAGCACGGGCATGTATCTTATACGATGCGCTGCTGTCCGTCTGCCGCTTCCGTTCGCTGTCGGAAGACACGTTTCCCGTAATGGAAACATCCAGCCCGAACCATGAATTATAATTTACATTTGCGCTCGCATCTTCATGCGTCTTGTCGTCCTGCATCTGTGTGTCTTTTACTTCCATCTCAAAATCGACCGTCAGTTCATCCATCGTAAATGCGGGCACCGGTACGAGGGAAATCAACGGCGCATCGAGTTGAAATGTTTTTGTCCCCACACTTTTGTCAGCATTCACAATCGGACGGTCATACTCAAAATGGAGTTTATTCGTATTGCCGTCCTTATCATATGCCAGTTTTTTGATTCCGTCAATATAGACAGCCGTCAGCTCCTGCTGTCCCTTTGCCGCAGCGACGATCGGGCCACAGATCAAAGACTCGATCGGCACACCGACAAACTGCTCCACAATACTTCCATTATCTGTATCCGCAACGTCTGTGTTCCCATTGTTTTCCACCGGCGTGGTATCCGGCAGCTTTTCATTTGTTTCCATACCGCTCTCCTCCTTTTACAATATCTGTGTCTGGTACTGGTTCACTCTGGCCATTCCCTCCGCCGGCGGTTCGTTTCTGAAC
>CATLGN010000180.1 GCA_949935685.1 uncultured Lachnospiraceae bacterium
AAACTGGAAAGGACCGGACGGCTGCGAGCAGCCGGGCCGCGTTCTTTACAGTTTTATATAGGGCGCAGCCCGAGAGCGAAGGAAGCGGAAGCTTCCTGAGCGCGCACTGCTTTGCGTAAAGGGCAGCGAAAACAGAGGAGGCTAAATAAAAAATGGCAGATGTAGATGGATTAAAGGTTGCAAAAGATTATAAAGTATCCGAACCTTTTGCGAACCAGGGCGATTTTCATGTGAAAGGCGCCAATAATCTGGATTGGGGTATGAAAAAACATCTTTCCAATATTTTCAATCCGGAAAGCGGCAATACGGTAATGTTTGCTTTTGACCACGGATATTTTATGGGCTCGACGGCGGGTCTGGAGAGACTGGATATTCTGATTCCGCAGCTCGTTCCATATGTGGATGTGCTGATGGGAACAAGAGGCGCGCTGCGTACCTGTGTGTCGCCACAGTGTCGGAAAGGCGTTGCGCTGCGTACGACTTCCGGTTCTTCCATGCTGAATGACGACCTTTCTCATGAGGTTGTGGCAGTGGATATTGAAGATGCGATTCGCATGAATGCGGATTGTATGGCAGTTCAGACCTTTATCGGCGCAGACGGACAGCTTTCCAGTCTGGATAATCTGTCCCGCACCATTAATGCAGGACTGCGTTACAGCATTCCGACGATGGGGGTTGTAGCGGTTGGAAAGCAGATGGAACGGACAGACCGTTTCTTTAAACTGGCTACGAGAATTCTGGCAGAGCTTGGTGCTAATATCATTAAAACCTATAACTGTGAAAACTTCGAAGAAGTTGTGGCGGCATGTCCGGTGCCGATCGTAGTGGCAGGCGGCAAGAAGCTTCCTGAAAAGGATGCGCTGACACTTGCATACGAAGTAATCAGTAAGGGTGCAAGCGGCGTTGATATGGGACGCAATATTTTCCAGAGCCATGATCCGGTGGCTATGGCACAGGCAGTCAATATGGTGGTACATAAGGGCGCTACGGATAAAGAGGCGTATGAATTTTTTCTTGACACAAAAAAGAACTGAAAAATGACAGGAAATGGGCCGACATGAAATGTGTCGGCTTTTTGCGCGAAAACAGGGAATAAAGCTTTGAATTTATGGAAATGAATGGTATACTAAAAGCATCAGTAAAACAAGATATGGAGGGCATGATCGAATGAAAAAATGGGTGTATTTGTTTACGGAAGGGAACGCAGGAATGCGCAATCTTCTGGGGGGAAAGGGTGCAAATCTGGCAGAGATGACAAACCTGAATCTGCCTGTGCCGCAGGGCTTTACGATAACGACGGAAGCCTGCACACAGTATTATGAGGATGGCAGACAGATCAATGATGAGATTATGGGCCAGATCATGGAACATATTACAAAAATGGAGGAAATTACAGGAAAGAAGTTTGGCGATAAAGAGAATCCGCTGCTTGTTTCCGTGCGTTCCGGTGCAAGAGCCTCCATGCCGGGCATGATGGATACCATTCTGAATCTGGGTCTGAACGAAGAAGTTGTGGAAGTGCTTGCCGCAAAATCGGGCAATCCCCGTTGGGCATGGGACTGCTACAGAAGGTTCATTCAGATGTATTCGGATGTTGTAATGGAAGTGGGCAAAAAATATTTTGAAGAGCTCATTGATAAATTAAAACACGAAAAAGGAATAACGCTGGATGTGGATCTGACCGCGGAAGATCTGAAAACGCTGGCAAATCAGTTCAAGGACGAATACAAGGAAAAGATCGGACAGGATTTCCCGACCGATCCCAAGGAGCAGCTCCTTGGCGCCGTAAAGGCTGTATTCCGTTCCTGGGACAACCCCCGCGCCAATATCTACCGCAGGGATAATGATATTCCGTATTCCTGGGGAACGGCAGTCAACGTACAGATGATGGCCTTCGGAAATATGGGCGAGACTTCGGGAACCGGCGTTGCGTTTACGCGGAATCCGGCTACCGGTGAAAAGAAGCTGATGGGTGAGTTCCTGTTAAATGCGCAGGGTGAAGATGTGGTGGCAGGTGTGCGTACGCCGCAGCCGATCGCACATCTGGCAGATGCGATGCCGGAAGTATACGAACAGTTCGTCGGCATTTGCAATACGCTGGAAGACCATTACCGGGATATGCAGGATATGGAGTTTACGATTGAGGACAAGCATCTTTATATGCTTCAGACACGCAGCGGCAAACGGACGGCGCGGGCAGCGCTGAAAATCGCCTGTGATCTGGTGGATGAGGGAATGATTTCGGAGGAAAAGGCAGTTTCCATGATCGACCCGCGTAATCTGGATTCGCTGCTGCATCCGCAGTTTGACGCTGACGCGCTGAAAGCGGCAGAGCCGATCGCAAAAGCATTGGCGGCAGCGCCGGGGGCGGCATGCGGCAAGATTGTATTTACGGCGGAAGATGCAAAGGTATGGGCGTCAAAGGGCGAGAAGGTGGTACTGGTACGTCTGGAGACTTCGCCGGAAGATATTGAAGGCATGAAAGTGGCACAGGGCATTCTGACTGTCAGAGGCGGTATGACAAGCCATGCTGCAGTTGTGGCAAGGGGTATGGGCGCATGCTGTGTATCCGGCTGTTCGGCCATCAATATGGATGAAGCGAATAAGAAATTCACGCTGGCAGGCAAAGAGTACCATGAAGGGGATGTGATTTCCTTTGACGGTACAACCGGCAACGTATATGACGGCGCGATCAAAACCGTGGATGCTACCATCGCAGGTGAATTCGGAAGAATTATGGCGTGGGCTGACAAATACAGAACATTGAAAGTAAGAACCAATGCGGATACGCCTGCGGATGCCAGAAAGGCAAGAGAACTGGGTGCGGAAGGTATCGGCCTGTGCCGTACGGAGCATATGTTCTTCGAGGGAGACAGAATCGATGCATTCCGTGAAATGATCTGTTCCGATACAGTGGAAGAGCGGGAAGAAGCGCTTTCCAAGATTCTGCCGCTGCAACAGGGTGATTTTGAAAAATTATACGAGGCTATGGAAGGCAATCCGGTGACAATTCGTTTTCTGGATCCGCCGCTGCATGAGTTCGTTCCCACAGAGGAAGCGGATATTCAGAGATTGGCCGACGCCAAAGGCAAATCTGTGGATGAAATCAAAGCCATGATTGCTTCCCTGCATGAGATCAATCCGATGCTTGGACACAGGGGGTGCCGTCTGGCCGTTACGTACCCGGAGATCGCAAGAATGCAGACGAAGGCAGTAATCCGTGCGGCACTTCATGTGAAGAAAGAGCACCCCGACTGGGATATGGTTCCCGAAATTATGATTCCTCTGATCGGGGACAGCAAAGAGTTTAAGTATGTTAAGAACATTGTGACAGAGACGGCAGATCAGGAAATCAAAGCTGCCGGCACAGAGTTGAAATATGAAGTCGGCACAATGATCGAGATTCCGAGAGCTGCCCTGACGGCGGATGAGATCGCCGCGGACGCCGCATTCTTCTGCTTTGGTACGAACGATCTGACACAGATGACATATGGATTTTCCCGCGATGACGCCGGAAAATTCCTGGAATCTTACTATGATGCAAAGATTTTTGAGAATGATCCCTTTGCGAAACTGGACCGTTCGGGTGTCGGAAAGCTGATGGAAATGACGATTAAGGCCGGCAAGGGCGTTAATTCTTCCATTCATTGCGGTATCTGTGGTGAGCACGGCGGCGATCCTTCGTCGGTAGAGTTCTGCCATCAGATCGGACTGGATTATGTGTCCTGCAGTCCGTTCCGCGTGCCAATTGCGAAGCTGGCGGCGGCACAGGCGGCGATTAACGACAAGTAATACACTCGGAAACCAGCAAATAGCATAGTGGTTATTCATAGGTATCAATAAAGAGAAATCCCCTGTTACTTTATATAAAAAGTAGCAGGGGATTTTTTTGCGTGCTGTGGAATAAGGAGGTTCTGAGTATCAGTGGGATGAATGTAAGGGGATGATATGACCGCTATTACAGGAGTGAAAAATTTGATAAAGGAGGGAGTTGAAGATATGACAGTAAAAGTATGGAATGAAAAGCAGGTGACGGAACTGTATCAGTTAAGAGAAAGGTACAATATACCGTTGGAAGTTATTGAAGAGGTAAGGCGAATTGCAAAATGTCTGAATGCTATTTATAATTCAAAACGGGATATAAAAAATGATGATGGAGGCTTTGTGCTTTTGCTGTTGCCGGACAGCAATATGGATGAAACGGAGATATTGTATTGTGAGTTGTTGGAAGAGTATGGGCTTCGATATGGAACGGCAGAGATGGAGGACTTTATCTGTAGTCATGGCGGAGTGGAATGGTTTGCGGAACTGTATCTGACTACAAATGACTATGGGATTACGGTGAT
>CATLGN010000181.1 GCA_949935685.1 uncultured Lachnospiraceae bacterium
CGCACCGCTCTGGATGTCTGCCAGGATCTTCTTCATAGTCTTCTTGGTCTCATCTGTGATGATCTTCGGACCTGTGATATAATCACCGTACTCCGCAGTGTTGGAGATCGAATATCTCATTCCCGCGAAACCGGACTGATAGATCAGATCCACGATCAGCTTCATCTCATGGATACATTCGAAGTAGGCATTTCTCGGATCATATCCAGCTTCCACCAATGTCTCAAAGCCTGCCTGCATCAGCGCGCAGACACCGCCGCACAATACCGCCTGCTCACCGAAAAGATCGGTCTCTGTCTCCGTGCGGAAGGTTGTCTCCAGAACGCCGGCGCGCGCGCCGCCAATTCCCAGCGCATAAGCAAGCGCCACATCCTTTGCCTTGCCCGTATAATCCTGTTCCACAGCAATCAGACAGGGAACCCCTTTGCCTTCCTGATACTCGCTTCTCACCGTATGGCCCGGCCCTTTCGGCGCAATCATCGTAACATCCACATTGGCGGGCGGCACGATACATCCGAAATGGATGTTAAAGCCATGGGCGAACATCAGCATATTGCCTTCTTCCAGATTCGGTTCAATATCATTCCGATAGAGATCAGCCTGTTTCTCATCGTTAATCAGAATCATAATGATGTCGGCCCGTTTCGCCGCTTCCGCAGCCGTAAATACTTCAAATCCCTGCTCCTGCGCCTTCTTCCACGATCTGGAACCTTCATAAAGACCGATAATAACATGACAGCCGGATTCCTTCAGATTCAGCGCATGGGCATGTCCCTGACTGCCGTATCCGATTACCGCAATCGTCTTGCCCTCCAGCAGCGAAATATTACAGTCTTCCTGATAATAAATATTTGCCATTTTTCAATTCCTCCATTGTTTTGGTTTCTTTTCCGTATAAAGAGAATCTCCCCTTATGCTTCAGTCTTTAAAGTATACCACGTTTTCCACACCGCGTCCCAGGCCTGCGATACCTGTTCTGGCAAGTTCCAGTATCTCGTAACCTTCCAGCAGATTCAGAAAGGCTTCTATCTTTGCCTGATTTCCCGTCAATTCGATTGTCAGGCTTTCCGCACAGACATCGATAATTTTCGCACGGAAAATATCCGTTACGCTGATGACACCTTCCCGCTGCGCGGCTGTTGCCGCCACCTTGATCAGCGCCAGTTCCCGGTACACACTGTTCTCCGGCTTCAATTCCCGAATATCCCGGACATCGACCAGCTTTTCAACCTGTTTCTCAATCTGATCCAGAATCTCATCATCCCCGCTCGCCACAATGGTAATGCGGGTAAAACGCGGATCGGCGGTAACGCCTGCGGTAATGCTCTCAATATTATAGCCCCGCCTTGAGAAAAGACCTGAAATACGGCTTAAAACACCCGAAGTGTTGTCAACCAGAAGTTGAAATACTTTCTTATGCATAATCCACTTCCTTTATTCTTTTATCGACATACACATGACTGTCATGGGAAGACAGGCATGCCTCATGCTACCCATTTTAACAACAAACAATTTTTCTGTCAATGTATGCGTTGGGGGAATGTCTGCTATAAACAAAAGTTATAAATAATGCCGCCACGCTCGGCAATCCCTCGCCTGGCGTTCGGTCTACGTTCGCACTAAGCTCGAAAACGCCTCGCTAAGTGCTCACGCATCGCATTTGGGCAGGGCAAGGGTTCCTGTGCGGGCAACTTCAACGATACTGATGGAGGCCAGCAGGGTAATCAGCAGCGCTGTCCGCTCGGGAACATCGCAAATCTGAATCATCATCTGGTTTTTGGACATGTCCACGATCTGGGCTTTCATAATTTCGCATGTCTCCATAATGTCGCGGCGGTTTCCTTTGTTGAATTTGACTTTCACCAGCATCAGTTCCCGGCTGACGCTCTGGGATTCGTCAAATGTCTTGACTTTGATAATGTCCAGCTTTTTGTTTAGCTGTTTTTCAATCTGTTCGATCGTGCGCTCGTCGCCGCTGCTGACAATCGTCATGCAGGAAACCGCCGGATCGTCAGTCTCTCCCACGGCCAGGCTGTCAATATTAAAATTTCTGCGGGAAAACAGGCCGGCGACTTTGCACAATACGCCGGAACGGTTTTCCACCAGAACAGAATAGATCCTTTTCATACCGCTCTCCTCCTATTTCACCAAATCCATGGGATCAATCAGACATTCCATCAGCATGGAAGTATCCTCCCGCAGGAATGTGTCAATCGCCTCCTGCGCCCCGTTCATATCCGCAAGACGGATAAAGGGCAGATCATAGGCTGCCGACAGTTTTTCCAGGTCGGGGCTGCCCGACAGATCCACGACCGAATAGTGATCCTGATAGGTGTAATGCTGGTATTCCCGTACCATTCCCAGATAATTGTTTTTCAGCACGACAATCTTTACCGGGATATTATGCTGGCGCATCGTCGCCAGCTCCATCATCGACATCTGGAAGGAACCGTCGCCGCATACGGCGATAACCTGTCTGGCGGGATCGCCGAGTTTCGCCCCCATAGCCGCCGGGATGGAATATCCCATCGTCCCCATACCACCGGACGTAAGGAACCGTCCCTTTCGCACGATATGATAACCGCACGACCAAATCTGATTCTGTCCCACATCCGCCACATAAACGCCGTCCTCCTGCATCGTTTCCGAGAGCATACGGATAAAAGCAGCCGGATCCACATAGGCCGGGTTCGGACGGCGTTTCGGTTCCATCTGACGGCGATAACCGTCCAGGGCAGAGATCCAGTCTTCGTATCCGCCCGAAAGTTCCTGTCCGGCAAACTCCTGAAAAATATGTTTCAGATCGCCGACAAGCGGAATGGTCGGACCTACGTTCTTCCCAATCTCCGCCGGATCCACATCGATATGTACCAGCACTTTATTTTCCGTAATCAGATCGGGCTGGCTTACCGCCCGGTCGGCAACACGCGCGCCGGCCATAATCAACATATCCGACTCGTTCATCGCCCGGTTGGCAAACGGTTTTCCGTTATTGCCGACCATGCCGTAATACATCGGATGCTCCGTCGGCATAACGCCAATGCCCATCATCGTGGACACGACCGGAACCCGGTATTTTTCCGCAAACGCCTGCAGTTCCTCCCGTGCGCCGCTGAGCAGCACGCCGCCGCCCGCGCAGATAATGGGGCGTTTCGCCTTCTCCAGCTCTTTGATTACCTTCTGAATCTGCACGACATGCCCTTTCACCGTAGGCTTATATGTCCGCAGATTGACTTCCTCCGGATATTGAAACCGAGAAAGCGAAGCGTTCTGTATATCAATCGGCACATCAATCAGCACCGGCCCTCTGCGCCCCGTGGACGCGATATGAAACGCTTCTTTGAAAATGCGGGGAATATCATTCACATTTCTGACCAGATAACTGTACTTTACAAACGATTCCGCCGCGCCTGTGACGTCCGCTTCCTGAAACACGTCGGAACCGATCAGCTCACTGTCGACCTGACCGGTAATGCACACAAGGGGAATGCTGTCGGCAAAGGCCGTGGCAATCCCGGTCAGCAGATTCGTTGCGCCGGGACCGCTTGTAACGGCGCACACGCCCACCTTTCCCGTCACTCTGGCAAGCCCGCTCGCGGCATGCGCCGCGTTCTGTTCCGTCCGAATCAGAACACTCCGAATGGAAGAATGTAAGATACTGTTATAAAAAGGGCAAATCGCCACGCCCGGATAACCGAAAACGATGTCCACGCCTTCCGCTTCCAGACATTTGATGATTGCATCTGCTCCTGTCATAATTCTCTCTCCTGTCCGTTTATTTTTGTTACGGCCGCATCCCGGCCTTATAATCCCAAAAGTTCCCGCGTCAGCCGGACAGCCCCGGCTGCATCGGCGGAATATCCGTCCGCGCCGATCTCATCCGCATAATCCTGCGTAATGACCGCACCGCCGATGATAATCCGCGCTTCGCATCCCCGCTCTCTCGCATATGCGATCACATGACGCATTTCCTGCATTGTCGTCGTCATCAGCGCGGACAGCGCGATGATACTGGCGTGATGCCGCATTGCCTCTTCCACAATCGTCTCCCGGGGCACATCCTTTCCCAGATCGATCACATGAAAGCCGTGATTTTTCAGCATCAGCGCAACAAGGTTTTTACCAATATCATGAATATCGCCTTTTACCGTCGCAATCACGATCGTCGGAAGCGCCGCTTTATCCCCTGCCTGCATCAACATCGGCTCCAGATATTCGATCGCCAGCTTCATTGCCTCCGCACCCGCAATCAATTGCGGCAGGAAATACTTTCCGCAGTCAAACAACTCTCCCACATCGTTGATGCCGGGCAGCA
>CATLGN010000182.1 GCA_949935685.1 uncultured Lachnospiraceae bacterium
TGCCCGCGGCAGCGCGGAACCTCTGGTCATCTGCCGGAAGGTAATGACAGGGCTTCTGGAGGCGTACAGAGAAGTAAGCCGACAGGATGATTCCGCGCCGATTATGGAACATACACAGACCGTATATGCCGGCTTAACCTACGGAAAAGGGGAACTCACGGAAAGTTTGTCTCACGAGCGGAATCGCGGTTTCCTCGTATGACTTTTCCGTTTTTGGCGTTTCTGCGGCATTGTTCATCTTGGCTGCTTCCTGTAGAAGATATTTATAACGCTTTTGTATGGCATTGACTTCATAGATATAACAGTCAATCAGATCGGGATCCGTTGCGTTATCGAAACCGGCGTAAGCCGTTTCCAGTGCGTAACGGGTCTTTGCTATGTCGCTTAAAATACTGTTATCTTCTTTGTCAACATGAGAACTTTTGCTGAAATAAGATTTCATAACGTTCCGCCTTTCCTGATTTTTCCGCTTCCTGAAACGGCAGCTTTACTATAGAGTATGGTCTTATACTGGTAATTTATTCATGTAATAGTTTTGATTTTTTCGGAATAGATATAAAAGAGATAAGCATTCCGGGAGGACAGAAAATGAATACGTTTACGGGCGGGGCGGCCATTGTTTTTATGTGTATCGTGATTCTCTGCATCGTTGCGCTTCGCAGAAAGGCAGAGTTTTTATTGAACTTTTTGCTGCGGAGTATTACGGGTATGATCGCCATTTTTCTGATCAATCAGTTTTTGTTAGCGCAAAATCTTTCCGTTATGGTTGGAATTAATCCGTGGACGGCTTTGACATCCGGAATCCTTGGATTACCGGGCGTTGCATTACTTTATGGCATTCATCTTTTTCATTTTTTGTAGAATTTTACCAATGGACAGGAGAAAAAAGATCGTATATAATTCGACTTACAATTCACACCGACTTTTTCAGGGAGGTGAGGAGTATTGTAAGTCTTTTATTTATTCTCAGTTTTGCCGTATGGGAAGATTATCATACGGCTCAGATTTCCAACAGGTTTATTGTAACGGCATTTCTTGCCACAGTTCTCAATCATGTCATACAAAACGGATTTCATGATTTTTTCCATTTTTTATTGCAGCCATGTATTTTGATTTTTATTTTATTGCCACTGTATCTTTGGAGAGCTTTGGGAGCGGGTGATTTGAAACTGCTCGGTGTGACGGCATTGGTCTTATCCTGGAAGCTCGCATTGCTGGCCTTTTTGACAGGAATTTATTTTGCATTGATTCCGGTTATTTTCTTATTTTTTCGCACAAAAAAATGTCTTGGGAATAAAATCCCCATGTCCGGCCCGATTCTGGGCGGTGTTCTGCTGATTATGGTAAAGGAGGGATATATTTGAAACAACAGATTCTTGCCGTATGCGATCAGGAAGCGGCATATGCGGAGCGTTTCTGCGATTATATCAGAAAGAAAGGAGACTATCCGTTTACGGCGGCGGCATTTACTTCTGTGGAAAAGCTGACAGCGTATTGCCGGAAAGAAAAAGTGGATGTGCTGCTCGTATCGGAGCGTATGGATACGCCTTCTCTGCGGGAGGCAGCGACAGGAATGGTAATCATACTGCGCAGCGAAGCGGAGAAGACGGGAGAGGGAGAGAGCATTTACCGCTATCAGTCATGTGAGACGATACTGCGGGAACTTATGCGGCAGTATGCGGGACACGGGCCGCAGACAACAGACAGGGTGAAACGATGCGGCAGTATTCGTATGATCGGGATGTATTCGCCGGTTCACAGATGTATGCAGACGACATTTGCAATTACGATGGGAGAAATACTGGCAAAGAAGCATAAAACACTGTATCTGAATTTTGAAAGTTTTTCGGGTCTGGAAAAACGGTTCGACCGGGAATTTATGACAGATATGTCAGATTTGATTTACTATGTCACCAATGCCAGAGAGGCGCTTTTTTATAAGTTAAAGGGGATGACGGAGACGATTGGGAATCTGGACTATATTCCGCCGGCGTTTTCCTGTATGGATCTGGCACGAATTGTTCCCGAACAATGGATGGCGATGTTCCGGGAACTGGAATATCATACGGATTATGAATATTTGATTTTGGATCTCTCGGAAAACATGCAGGGATTGTTTGATATTTTACGGATATGCGAGCGGGTTTATACGCTGATTCGGGACGACAGCATGGCGCAGTCGAAATTATATCAGTATGAGAAACTGCTGGAGCGGGCCGATTACGAAGACGTATTGCAAAAGACAAGCCGCTGCAAACTCCCGTTTATCCGTCAGATTCCGATTTCGGCGGAGCAGATTACGCATGGGGAGTTGGCGGATTATATCCGAAAGCTGATGCGGGAGGAGGGATATGGAGCATAAAAAGGAACTGTTGCTGCAAAGGATCCATGACAGAATCGACTATTCCCGGGAGATGGAAGAGGTGGAAATCAGAGGACTGATTGCGGAAAGTCTCACAGAATATGGGCGTCAGTCGTTTATAAGCCTGAAAGAAAGGGAAAAGCTGGGCAGGGAACTGTTCTATGCAATCCGAAAGCTGGACATTTTGCAGGAAATTCTGGAAGATGAAGAAATTACGGAAATTATGATCAACGGGCCGGAACATATTTTTGTGGAAAAGGAAGGCCGGCTGCTGCCGTGGGAAAATCAGTTTTCGTCCCGGGAAAAGCTGGAAGATATGATCCGGCAGATTGCGGCAAAATGTAATCGTGTCGTCAATGAGGCATATCCCATTGTGGATGCCAGACTCGAAGATGGTTCCCGGATCAATGCGGTACTGGCGCCGGTGGCCTTAAACGGTCCGGCTTTGACCATCAGGCGTTTTCCGAAAGAGCCGCTTGATATGGAAAAACTGATCGCCATGGGTGCAATTTCCAGACCCGTTGCAGACTGGCTGCAGATGCTGGTATTGGCCGGTTATAATATTCTGATCAGCGGCGGTACCGGCTCGGGCAAGACGACATTTTTAAATGCATTGTCGGATTATATCCCGAAGGAAGAACGGATTATTACAATCGAGGACAGCGCGGAGCTGCAGATACGGAATGCGCCGAATCTGGTCCGTCTGGAAACGCGGCGTGCGAACGGGGAGGGCAGCAGCGAGATCAGTATTCGGGATTTGATCAGGACAAGTCTGCGAATGCGGCCTACAAGGCTGATCGTGGGGGAAGTCAGGGGAGAAGAAGCAATGGACCTTCTGCAATGTCTGAATACGGGACATGACGGTTCCCTGTCAACGGCACATGCCAATAGTGCACGTGACATGTTGTCGCGTCTGGAGACAATGGCTCTGATGGGATTGGATTTGCCTCTGTCTGCAATCCGGCGGCAGATTGCATCGGGGATTGATCTTATTATACATCTTGGGCGGATGCGGGACGGAACAAGAAAGGTGCTGGAAATCGCGGAGATAACGGGAATGGAAGGAGATGTGATTACGATGGAAAGCCTCTGTTCGTTTGTGGAAATGACGGGTGAAAAAGAAAAGGAGGTGAAAGGGAGACTTGTTTTTCAAAAAGAACTGTTCCGAAAAGAAAAACTCAGAGCGGCGGGATTACCGGATCTACCGCCTTTCTGAAAAAGAGATGTTGCAGTATGGCGGTATCGGATTATGCGGCGGGGCATTGTTTTTCTATTTTTTCTATGAGACATGGGTGGCGGTTTTGATGGGGATTCCCTGCAGCATTTTCTATTGCCGGCAAATATGCCGAAAGCTTTGCCGGGAGAGACAAAGGGGACTGGAGCAGCAGTTCCGGGACTGGCTGAGCGGTGCGGCCGGACATTTACAGACAGGATATTCCGTGGAAAATGCTTTTCTGAAGGCGGGACGGGAGCTGAAACTTTTGTATGACGAGGATACGGACATACGAAACGAAGTCAGAAATATGGAGCATCTTCTGCAAAATAACGTATCGCTGGAAAAGATATTGTCTGACTTTGCGCAGCGAAGTGGTACGGAAACAATTGGCGGTTTTGCGGATGTGTTTGTGACAGGCAGGCGCAGCGGCGGCAGTCTGCGGGATATGATGGCAAACAGTTGCAGAATGATTGTTATGAAGATCGATGTGGAGCGTGAGATTCGTTTGCTGCTTCATGGGAGGATTCTGGAGCAGAAGATTATGTGTCTGATGCCGTTCGGAATCATCTGTTATATCAAAATTTCTTCACCCGGATACTTTGCGCCGCTTTATCACAATCCGGCCGGTATCTGTATGATGACCGTATGCCTGCTTCTTTATCTGATTTCCGTGGGGATGTCTCTGCGGATCATTCAAATCGAGG
>CATLGN010000183.1 GCA_949935685.1 uncultured Lachnospiraceae bacterium
CAGATCCACGATTCTGCGATTGATGTTCCGAATGTCTTCCATTGAATGAACGCTCTCGACTTTATCCGAATGAATCATAAATTCATTGTTTCCCAGCGGCTGGATTTCCAGATAATCATAAAAATTTACGATGCGGGCAATCTCCGCATCCCCTCTGCCGTCCAGCAGCGCACGATACAGTTCTCCCGCCTCACAGGCGCTTCCCAGTATAATCCCCTCCCGGTGTCTGACAAAGAGGCTCTTGGGAATCCGGGGACGTTTGCCAAAATACGTCAAATGCGATTCGGATACCATCGTATACAAATTCACTCTGCCGACATCATTTTGCGCCAGCATAATCGCGTGATACGAAGGCATCCGCTTAATCGCCTCCGGACTGCTGGCATTCATCCTGTTGATCTCCTCCAGCATTGTCACACCTTCGTCACGCAGCATGGGAAGAAACCGGACAAAGATCTCTGCCGTGGCCGCCGCGTCGTCGACCGCCCTGTGATGGTTTTCCAGCGACACCCCCAATGTCTTCGCCACCGCATCCAGCGTGTGCTTTGCCTGATGCGGCAAAAGCAGGCGGGCAATCCCCACCGTATCCACGCTCGTAAAATCGCAGGGAAGGTTTTGGCGCCGCGCATTTTCCATAAGAAAGCTCATATCAAAGCCCGCGTTATGGGCAACCAGCACACAGCCTTCGCAAAAATGCAGAAATTCCGGCAGTACGGATTCAATCGCCGGCGCATCAAGCACATCTTCGTCACGGATCCCTGTCAACTGCTCGATACGAAAGGGAATCGGCACGCCCGGATTGACAAATGTCGCATACCGCTCCGTAATCTCTCCGCCGGATACTTTTACGGCTCCGATTTCAATGATTCTGTTATTAATCGGAGAGAATCCCGTTGTCTCCAGGTCAAAAACAATATAGTCCCCCTCCAGCGGCTGCCCCTTGCCGTTTACGACAATCTCTTTCAGGTCATCGACAAGATACGCTTCCATACCATAGATCACCTTAAAGAAATCCTGCGGATCCGGATTTTCCTCTCCGGCTTCTTTCCGCCGGCTCTTTTCCTCTTTCCACAACCCTTCCCACACGTGATTGGCGTCGGGAAACGCCTGCACCACACCGTGGTCGGTAATGGCAATGGCCGGATGTCCCCATTGGTATGCCCGCTTTATAATATCTTTTGCCTCGGACACGCCGTCCATATCGCTCATCTTTGTATGGCAATGCAGTTCAACCCGCTTTCTCACGCTGTTGTCCATACGGCTGACCGTAAAATCCGCCGTTTTTTTGATACCCGAAACAGAACCGATTGTCAGTTCGCTGTCAAACCGGTCGATGGTAGTGATCCCTTTGATTTTAACAAAAACGCCGGCTTTGATCTGTCCGGTAATTTCTTCCGCCTGATCATTATGTACAAATAACTTGACGGTAATGGTATCCGTATAATCCGTTACGTCAAAGATCAGAATAATACGCTCAGTGCGCAGTTCCCGCTTATCCACATTCAGGATCCTGCCGCGGATCACGACTTCCCCGATCTCACCCACGATCTCCTCAATGGGAATCGTCTCCTCCTCAAAATCTCTGCCATATATGACATCGGGATTATCGCTCCGGCGAAGCGGTTTCTTTCCATAATCGCTTTTCCCACGGCCGCCCGGTTTCCTTCCGTTCTCCGTCTTCTTCGGCGCCGGAAGCGGTTTTTCCACCGGCGCTTTGCTCTCGCTTTTCGTCACAAACTCTCCCTTTACAGCAGAGTTTTGCGCCATATTGGTTTGGCCGCCGACGGCTCTGGCCGAAATCTCCGCCACCTGTCCGGCAATCCGCAGATCCGCATCCTCCGGTTCTTTCTCTGTCTTCTCCTCCGTATAGTGAAGCCGTATCGCAATGGAAAACCCGAACCGCTCGTTGCATATCTTTTCCAGCACGCGCACAAGTTCGTCTCCGCGGTCACGCGCGGTAATCGTATCCTTTATTTCCAGCAGCATATCCCCCGTTTCGGAAAACGTGATTTGTGCTCCCCGGAACATCATGTATTCCATATGGCTGTAAGCTTTTAACTCCAAAAGTATACTGTCATGGTAGACTTTTAACACTGCCTCCGGTGTATACTGGGCTGACAGCATATATTTTTCATAGATTTTTACCGTCATTCCCATCCCCGGAAAAAGCTGTCTGCCGATCTCCCGTTCCAACAGGAAAATCGTATCCTTCATAATCAGCCGCTGGCTGAAAAGATATATCCGCAGAAAATCCCTGCGCTTTGTCGTGGTAATCCGCTCCACCGTTGCCTGCTCCAAAAGGACAGTTACCTCCTGTTCCAGCTTCAAGCCGGGAAATACTTCCCAAAACCGTTTTCCCATCCGTATGCCTCTCCCGCTCTATCCTTTCCAGTTTTCCAGTTCTTCCCGCAGCGTGTCCAGAAGCCTGTCCTCCGGCACCTTTCGCACAATCTCGCCCTTTTTAATCAAAAGTCCCTCTCCGTCGCCGCCGGCAATCCCAATATCCGCCTCTCTGGCTTCCCCCGGCCCGTTGACCGCACAACCCATCACAGCCACTTTCAGATCCAGCGGCATATCCTTTACCATCTCCTCCACCTGCGCGGCCAGGGCGATCAGATTGATCTTTGTTCTGCCGCAGGTCGGGCAGGATACGACCTCAATGCCGCCCCGGCGCAGTCCAAGTGTCCGCAGAATCAGCCGTGCACTCCGGATCTCCTCCACCGGATCTCCCGTCAGAGAGACACGCACCGTATCCCCGATCCCCTGATACAAAATAACACCAAGCCCGACAGCGGATTTGATATTGCCCGCCGTCACCGTTCCCGCCTCCGTAATGCCGACATGCAGCGGATGGCATGTCTGCCGTGCCAGTATCTCATGCGCTTTTATGCACATCATCACGTCCGAAGACTTAATACTGATCACCAGATTGTCGTATCCCATATCTTCGATCAGATGCACCTTATCCAGCGCGCTCTCCACAAGCCCCTGCGCCGTTACGCCGCCATACTTTTCCAGCAGCTCCTTTTCCAGTGAACCGCTGTTGACGCCGACACGAATGGGAATCTTCCGCTCCCTTGCCTCTTTTACCACAGCTTCCACCTTATCCCTGCCGCCGATATTGCCGGGATTAATCCGAATCTTGTCCGCCCCGTTCTCCATGGCCGCCAATGCCATTTTATAGTCAAAATGAATGTCCGCCACAAGCGGAATATGAATCTGTTTTCTGATTTCCCCGACAGCCCGCGCCGCTTCCGGCGTGGGAACCGTACAGCGCACGATCTCGCATCCGGCCGCTTCCAGCCTCTGTATCTGCGCCACGGTAGCCGCCACATCCTCCGTCCTCGTATTCGTCATGGACTGTATCAATACCGGATTGCCTCCTCCGATAATCCGGTCTCCTATCACAACTGCTTTGGTATGTTCCCGATGCATGATTTTCCTCCTGAATCTCTTTTCCGTCACATAGGATTTGTTCTTTTTCTTTTCTCCCTATCTTATCATCAATCCGGATAAAAAACAATTCGTATACGAATCATTTCCACGACAAACGCATGCAGGAACAGACTGGGAATATTTCACAGACCGAGCCGGACAGAAACGGAAAGATCTACGATGCAACATACTTCCGGCAGGGGCGCGGCATTCCGGCCGTGCACCTTGCGGAAGGTATTAGCGGTTCTTATCGCTGTATCGTAATTCGCAATTCCCGGACAGGGATGTCCGGGAAAAGCTGACCTGCGCCCGGACGGCGCATAGAGGCCGGTTGCAGGCCTGCCAGTCTCTGGTGGTGCAGCGCTTAGAACCGCTTATGCCTGTAGCCCGGTGTACGGCCGGAATGCCGCGCCCCTGCCGGAAAGCCATAATGCGATCAGAATTTTTTCCGTTTCTGTCCTTTGTATCTATTGTGTTCCCAGTCTGCTCCTGCATGCGTCTGTCGTCAAATCATTTCTTTCCGTTTACTCCCTCCGCACATATGACAAAGGTCCGTTCCCGCACCGCCACGCCGCCGCGCTCCCTCTGCCGAATCGTCACTTCATATTCCCGCCCTGCCTGAAAATATTTCAGCGGTATCTCGAAAACCGGATCTTCATCCGTATAATAGACACTCTGAAAATCGACAAGCACTTTTTCGCCGGCGTCGGTGCGGATTGTTACCGGAAGAAGATCCGCTTTCCGCTCTGCCTGTACTGCCATTCCCGCCATCCCTGACAAAATACCGGCCGTCAGAAGCAAAATCGCTCTGCCGCCTGCATTTCCCTCTGTCAGTAATACGCTGCG
>CATLGN010000184.1 GCA_949935685.1 uncultured Lachnospiraceae bacterium
GTAAAAAAGGCAGAAACGGCAGAGACATTTCCTTTTTTAGTTTACCCGTGAAAAACAGAACAATGACAAAGGCCGCAGAGAGAAAAAGTCCCGTGAAAAACAGACCGATATTCTCCCTCCCTGTCAGAAACAGTCCTGTCACAAGTATTACTGCCCCATCGCCATAACCGATCTGCTCTCCCGAAATCTTTCCAAACAGCAATATGACAATGCCCGGAAGTATGCCCATGACAAAAGTATGCCATCCGCCGCCCGTCAGCAGATGGACTGCCATACCTGTTGCTGCAAACAACGCCAGTATTTTTCCTGAAATTTTTCCACTCCGCACATCCTGCCACGTACATATGAGCAAAAACCCTGCGGTCATCCCGTAGCGGAACACCTGCTGCATGCCGCTCTCCCTCCCGTCTCTGAAATCGGAACGGTATATACCGTTCTTTTTAGTCCACTGCATTGCAATGACCTGTGATAACGGTTTCCCTGTTCCGTAATAAATACAATACCGCCGTTACCCATACCGCAATGTTCACAGGCATAATACTTCCCTCCCGCATCGTTTCGGATTACGCCCAACGCATCCGTCTCCACCGAACGGACGGAAAGCATCAAATGGCTGCAGTTCCTGCTTTTGTGATACACCGTGCCGGTTTCCGTAATATACACCAGTTCCTCGCTCTCCAGGTCAGACGATACCGATTGTGTCCTGTATCCCGTCCACGCCTTCATCCGGCACCGGTTTCCCATCGTAAAACCGGAAAACCCCAACAAATCCACGACAGGCATAACCCGGTAAGAAAGCGTTATATCCACCGTATCCTGTGTATCCGCCGCTGTCTTGTATACAACCTGTATCCCGCTGCTGCCGCCTTTTATCATCGACCGATCCAGATAATCCCTGCCGGCCCGCCGTATCACATTACTTTTCAATACGGTATCCGTTACAATCCCCCCTGCCCCCGTATGTATATTGACTCCCGCTCTGTCACAGGCATAAGCATACAGCGAGACTTTCGCCGTCTCCTGATGAAGCGCGGCTTCCAGTGTGCTGTGAAGCTGAAACAGACCGATCAAACTGATGATCTGAATACAGAAAAACAGAAAAATCGGCAGTGCAAAGGCGGTTTCCGCCGTAATACTGCCCTGCGGAGAAGAAAACGAAGACACGCTCCTTTTGGGACGAATGATATGATTTGTTTGATTCTCTTGCTTTGCATTGCATATATTTATTTTATGATCAGAATCTGGTGAAATTTTTGGACGAAATCGGGGGTATGTCCATAAGAGATGATTCAGAACTCCTTTCTGCGATATTTTCGTACACCAAAAGAAACGCATCTTCCTTTTCTCCTCCTCTCTTTTCTTTATTTTATATAGCCTGTACGCCTTGTCAGCATATACGTCTGTCCGTCAATGCCGCATGTATACAATTCAGCCGTAAATGCCTGAATGCAGTTATCCATCCGGAATCCCCGATTGCCTTCCGTCTGTCGGATATTCATTTCTACAATGTCCATAAACCGCATATTTCTCTCCTGCCTGTTCATCACGGCCAGCAGAGCATGCAGATACCCCTCATAGGTAAATCCTTCTCCGCAGTCTTCCTGTGCATCGTCCAACCTTAATTTCATGGCGTTTTTTAAGTCCATACGCCAGCTACTACTACTTTTCAGAAGTGGAACTCTGCCGCCGCTTAGGAGAATCCTGACATCATTAACGCTTTCCGCATACGCCCATCCGATCAGAATCGACAGTTTGACAAGATCCTTCAGTTCCGGGAACAGAATCACTGCGGAAAGCGTTACCGCAAGCCCTTCCGCTTCCGCCATCTTTCCCGAATCCGACAACAGATAAACAAAATTTGCCGCTTCCCTGATGATCAGCAGACGGTTTACAACGCTCCTGAGATTTTCTCTGTCCGTGTTTTTTCCCGCCAGCAGATATTCCATTTCATATGTAAGCCCTGCCCCGCCTTTTTCCTGTGTATAATTGCCGCACTTTTCCATCAGATATTTTTGAAATAGCAGATCCTCTGCTGCTGTGGCTTCCGTCTCCCCGAATAAAAATCCATCCCGTTCGCGACAGGTTCTGTGTGAGAGATAGTCATTCGAATCAATCTCTTTTTCGGAAATTCCCTTTTTTTCCGTCACCATTTTCAGAATACCGCTGCTGCCCCGTCTGCTGTTCACGTTATCCGCAGGATTATTGACGGGTATTTTATGCTTTTTTCCGTCTTCGTCTTTCACCGTCGTATCAACGCTGTCAATTTTTCGCTCATTTTCCAGTCGTTTTTCCTCCATGGCAGTCCCCAGAAAATTTTCTTCCCGTACGGTATCCGCCATTGCACATATCTCTGTCATATATGATAGTTCCATCCCATACCGGTCTCTCATATAATCCACGGCCGCCCGTTCCAATACCATACCGTCTCCGTCCGCTGCGCCCGCCGCTTCCGTAATCACAGCGGACACCGCAGAGAGACAAAGCAAATCTCTGATCTCGCCGGAAAAAAATGTTTCTTCCATATGAAAGTTTTCTTCCATGTAGTCCAGAAGATGCCGTTCCAACAACACATATCCACTTTCCTCCGTTCCATAACCAATATCCGTAAAAAGAAGATCATACTGCTCCAAAAGTTCTCTGTTATACTCTGCCAATACGGACTGCATTGCCATATCGGCAACACATTCGGTCTGAAACGCCGCGGCATGGCTGCGCGCCGCCTCAATCACCGTAAAAAGTACGGAAATCAAAATCACAAGCACCAGAGAGAGAAAAACCGTAATCTCACCTTTCAGCCGTGCCATCAGTAAATACTGCCGCTCTTGGATGTGATCTGGGCAAATATATCATTTACCAGCGCCGTAAGCTGATCCTTAAAAATAATGACAAGCGAAATCAAAACAACAAGAATCAATATCATCTCCACCGTGCCGATTCCGTCTTCTTCCTTCCAAAAACGATACCAAATGTTCATTTATATTCCTCCTGCTTTCTCATATTATCTTGTATCATGTCACACCCCAAATGCTGTAAACGCCGGCATCATGATCATCGCCATAACGACAATTAACATCATTGTCATTGGAAGCAAAAGCTTCGTCCCCGCTTCCTCTCCCATCCTCCTGGCGCACTCTTTTCTCTCCCGCAGCGCCGCTTCGGTTTCTTCATATAACGCCTGTTTCAGTCCGCTCGCACCGCTTCGGGTATAGCGGTGCAACAGGGCGGTAAATTTTGCGACGCATGGCAGACCGCACCGTATGCCCATATTCTGATAAGCCGCCGCCTCGGGAACGCCGGCTTCCATCTCACGGCATGTGACAAGCAATTCCGCAAACAATATTTTTTCATCGTCTCTCTTTTCTTTTTTTCCCGCCGCATATTCACCCGCTATTTTCCGCAAAGCGCCCGATATGCTCATACCCGCGCCGGTCAGCATTGCCATACGATATACCATTTCCGGATATTCCGACATCATTTTCGATATCCGCTCCCGTTCCCGCTTTTCTTTTTCCCTTTTTTCTCCGAGTAGAACCGCCGCTGCACCGGCAATCGACAGGATAAAAAGCGCGCCGCTGCGATCTTCCCGCTTTGCATAAAACAACAGCTCTCTGTCTTCAAACTGCCCGGGAAGCCGATATATCTTTCCCTCCCGTGATTCCTGTTCCATTTCTTTCATTCTGTTTTCCAGCCGTTTCCAGAAAGCATCGCTTTCCTGAGACGGAAAAACATGTACGGAAAAACAGTGTTCTTCCTCGTAATCACCGTTGTCCGCCCGAATTTGCACCCGGATTTCCGAAATTGTACCCTGCGGCGCAATCTCACCGTCCACATGCCCGTCAGAGCGCACCGGCTTCCCATATTCCGCATACCATTGCAGGAAAAATGGATACCCTTCCACCCGCTGCGGGAAATACAAATCTTCCGTCACATAATCCAGCGAAGCATTTTTGCCCCGTATGCGGCCTTCCAGTTCATCCCACATCCGGCCGCTCATTTCTGCCAGTTCTTCACGGCTGTACCGCTGCGGCGCTATTGTCAAAGAAATATCCGCTTTTTTGTCGCCCGCCTGCGCCTCCAATATCACATTCTGCTCTGTTCCCGATCTGTCCGCTCTCGCAATTTCCGTAAGTGCAGTGTGAGAATTACCCCAGATGTTATATGCATGCACACATGCCGCCGCCAGACTGCCCGCCGCCAGTACACCGGCACACAGCAGACTGCATTTTTGTTTTCGCCACAGGAAAATTGCCAGCAACAG
>CATLGN010000185.1 GCA_949935685.1 uncultured Lachnospiraceae bacterium
TACCGCACCAGATGCCGCACAAGCGTTTTCGGCACACCGCTGTTTACGCCATACATCGACATATGATCGCCGTTATAGGTAGCCCATCCGAGCGCCAGCTCCGACATATCCCCGGTACCGATCACAAGGCCGTTCTCCCGATTGGCAATATCCATCAATACCTGTGTGCGCTCCCGCGCCTGTCCGTTCTCATAGGTGACGTCATGACAGTCCTGCGCCTGTCCAATATCGCGGAAATGGATTCCCACCGCTTCCTTAATATCGACTTCCTCCAGCGTCAGTCCCAGCGAGCGGGTCAGCCGGCAGGCATTGTCGTATGTCCTGTCCGTCGTCCCGAAGCAGGGCATTGTCACGGCCAGAATACCCTTTCGGTCGAGGGAAAGCAGGTCAAATGTCCGCGCCGCCACAAGCAGCGCAAGCGTGGAGTCCAGACCGCCGGAAACACCGATAACCGCCGTTTTACATCCGGTGTGCGCAAGCCGCTTTTTCAATCCGTAAGACTGAATCGAAAGAATCTCCTCACACCGTTTTGCCCGTTCCGTCTCCTCATCCGGCACAAACGGCGTGCTTCCGAATTTTCTCAACAGTCTCGTCTCTTCCCGTTTCAGATGAAACGGCACCGTCGTATACCCCTCTGTCTGCGCCGCCGGCCACGTATTCATCCGCCGCCGCTCAAAGCACAGCCGGTTTATATCCAGATCGCCCAAAATCGTCTCACAGGTAAATTCTTTCTTCTGCTCCAGTACCACGCCGTTTTCGGCTATGATATTATGACCGCCGAATACCACATCCTGCGTCGACTCGCCTTCCCCCGCACTGCAGTAGACATACCCTGCCACCAGCCGGGCGCTGACCGATTTTACGAGCATTTCCCGATAAGCGTCCTTGCCGATCGTCTCGTTGGACGCCGAGAGGTTGACCAGCACCGTGGCGCCTGCTATGGCGTGATCCGTACCCGGCGTCTGCGCCGCCCACAAATCTTCGCATATCTCACAGCCGACCCGCAGTCCCGGGAGATTATCTGCCGCCAGCAGAATGTCCGTCCCAAAGGGAATCGTAAACCCGTTCACCGAAACCGGGACCGCCTGCCGGCTGCCCGGCGTAAAGTGTCTCGCCTCATAAAACTCTCCGTACGCGGGAATATATCGCTTTGGTATAAACGCCCACCGCCTGCCGTCGGAAATAACCGCCGCGCCGTTATACAGCTTTCCGTCTTTTTCCAGCGGCAGTCCTACGAAAATCAGCGCCGCCATTCCCGCCGTATACGCCGTGATCTCCTGCAGCCGTATGCGCGCTTCCTCCAGCAGCCGCCCCTGCAAAAAGAGATCGCCGCATGTGTAACCGGTCAGACACAATTCCGGGAATACGAGAATCCGCGCCCCCTTATCGTAAGCCTCCCGGATCCCCTGACAAATCGCCGCACTGTTATAAGCGGGGTCCGCCACTTTGATCTTTGGCGTTACCGCCGCCGTTTTGATAAACCCATGTTCCATTATCGTACCGCCTTTTTCAATATTTCCTGCAGCTCCGCCACCGAAAAGGTATAGTCCGTATTGCAGAAATGACAGTTCACCGTAATCGGCTTATCCTCCGCAATCATATCCGTGATCTCTTTCCTGCCAATGCTGATGATCGCCTTCTCCACCCGTTCTTTACAGCAGTTGCAGGAAAAACGCGCGGACATCCGCTCCGTAATCACAGGCTCCAGACCGGCAAGCAGCCGTTCCAGCATCCGCTCCGGCGTATCGCCGCCGTCCAGCATGGCGGTCACGGCCGAAATCCCCTGCAGATTACGCTCCAGCCGCTCCACGGTCGCATCTTCCGCAAAAGGCATCAACTGGATGATAAAACCGCCGGCCTGCCGCACCGTATTGTCCCGGTTCATCAGCACGCCCAGCCCCACACTGGAAGGGACCTGCTCCGAAGCAGCGAAATAGTATGTCAAATCTTCCGCGATTTCGCCGGTCTGGAGCGCGGTCTGACCGGCATACGGCTCCTTCAGGCCCATATCTTTTATGACACGGAGCGTGCCCTGTCCCACCGCGCCGCCTACATCCAGCTTTCCCGCGGGACTGGGCGGCAGCATCACCTGCGGGTGCACCGCATATCCTTTTACATTTCCCTGCCCGTCCGCCGTCACCGTCAGGCCGCCGATCGGACCGTCCCCGTCAATTTTCAGCGTCAGCAGATCATCGCCGTTTTTGAGCATACCGCCCATCATACAGCCCGCCGTCATCAGTCTGCCCAGAGCCGCCGTCGCAACCGGACTCATGGCATGCTTCTCCCGCGCCGTTTCCGTCAGCTCCTTTGTCACCGCGGCAAACGCCCGAATCTGTGCGTCTGCCGCCGTCGCTCTCACAATGTAATCGCTCATCTATCCCATTTCTCCGTTCTTGCCCTGCTCGCGGGCCGCCACATAAATCCGCTCACTCTGCGCCGTCACCGCGCCTTTCGTATCCGCATCCGCCGCCTCCAGAAAAATCATACCTGCCCGCTCCACCAACGCCCGGATCTCCGCCAGCGTATAGCCGCGCTGATAATGCGTCTCCGACGATTTCCGATACCGCCCGTCCGCTTCCTCCGTAAAAATCGTAATGTCATACGTGTTCACGCACGACGGTGCATCGAAATCATTCTCCCAGATAAAGCTGCAGTGCTCCCGGTTCTCCGCGATCACCGTGTCCCCGATCACTTCCCCGTATTTATAAACCGTATTAAAGTCAAAGAAAAACACACCGCCCGGATCCAGATAATTGTTCACCAGACGAAACACCTGCAAAAGTTCTTCCGGATCCAGAATATAATTCAGACTGTCGCAAAGACTAACTATCGCGCCGACCGTGCCGTACAGCTCAAAGCTGCGCATATCCTGACACAGATATAAAATATCATGCCCCGACCGCTCCCGCTTGCGCATGGCCCGCTCCAGCATCTCCGGCGCATTGTCAACGCCGATCATATCGTACCCGCGTGCCGCCAGCAGTTCCGTCAGCGCTCCCGTCCCGCACCCCAGATCGAGCACCAGGCCTTCCGGTACGCCAAACCGTTTCAGCACGCCGCAAACCGTATCACACCACGCCGCATAGGGCACCTCATCCATAAAAATGTCATAAACCGCGGCAAACCCCGTATACGCTTCCATCCGCTTCCCTGTCTCCTGTTTTGTCAGCCAATGATCGCTCCCAGCAATCCATACGACACAATCGACATAATAACCGTCGCCATGGCAATCCCGAGAAGCACCGCCAAAATCGCCTTTTTGAAATCCACTTCCAACAGGGCCGCGATCAGCGACCCCGTCCACGCTCCCGTCCCGGGCAGCGGAACGCCGACAAAGAGTACCAGACCCCAGAACTCATACTTCCGAATGCTGTCGCTTTTGCCCATGGCGCGAGCCTCCAGCTTTCGTATCAGGCCGCCGATTCCTTTTACATTCCGCAGCAGCTTAAAGATCTGCCGGATAAAGAGCAGAATAAACGGCACGGGAATGACATTGCCGATAATGCAGATCGGAACCGCCGTCGTAATCGGCACCTGCAGCAGCGAAGCCGCGATCAGGCCGCCGCGCAGTTCCAGAATCGGAATCATCGAAATAATAAAAATAACCAGTTCCCTTGAAATATATCCCCCCAGTGTTTCCGTAAACCACACGACCAGACTTTCCATAATCTTCTCCTATTTTCTTTCTGCTATATATTGTTTCAAAAATGTCAGCAAAGCATGCATCTGTTCCCGCGTGCCGATGCTGATCCGCAGATAGCGGTCAATCCGGGGTTTTTCAAAATACCGCACATAGATCCCCGCCTCCCGCAGAGCCAGGAACAGTTCTTTCGCCGGAATCTCCGGGTGTGTGACAAAGACAAAATTGCTCATGGAATCGGTTCCCGAAAATCCCATTGCTTTCAGTTCTTTTTTCACCCATTCCCGCACTTCCTCCACCTTCCGCAACTGCTCCCGGAAATACGCTTCATCCGCGATGCTGGCAACGCCCGCCGCCAGAGAAGGCAGATTCATCGTATAAGAGTTAAAGGAAAACTTTACATCCTGCAAATACCCGATCAGCTTTTTGCTGCCCAGAGCAAAACCGATACGCAGTCCTGCCAGCGAGCGGGACTTGGAAAACGTTCTGACAAGCAGCAGATTTTCATATCGGTCCAGCAGCGGCAGCGCGCTCTCCCCGCCAAAATCAATGTACGCCTCATCCACAATCACAACCGCATT
>CATLGN010000186.1 GCA_949935685.1 uncultured Lachnospiraceae bacterium
GGGCGCGCAAACCATCCTGCGCGTCAGAACCACCGGATAATCCCGGTGACGATTCAGGAGAGCGACTGGTATCTGCAGTATTCTCCGTATGTCTATTATAATGAACACTGCATCGTATTCAACAGCCGGCATGTGCCGATGAAAATCGAACATGGGACATTCTGTAAGCTGCTGGATTTTGTGGAACAGTTTCCGCATTATTTTGTCGGCTCCAACGCTGATCTGCCGATTGTGGGCGGCTCGATTTTAAGCCATGACCATTTTCAGGGCGGTCACTATGAGTTTGCCATGGACCGCGCGCCCGTGGAACGCAGCTTTACCGTAAGCGGTTATGAAGATGTGGAAGCCGGGATTGTGAAATGGCCGATGTCCGTTATCCGCCTGCGGTGCGCAGACCGCAAAAAACTGACGGAATTGTCGGATTTGATTCTGGAAAAATGGCGCGGATATACGGATGAGTCTGCATTTATCTTTGCAGAGACGGAAGGGGAACCGCACAATACGATTACGCCGATTGCCCATTATAAAGACGGGAAATTCCAGCTCGATCTGGTGCTGCGCAATAATATTACGACACCGGAGCATCCGCTTGGCGTTTATCATCCTCATGCCGAACTGCATCATATTAAAAAAGAAAACATTGGTCTGATCGAAGTGCTGGGACTGGCTATTCTGCCCGCCCGTCTGAAAACAGAGATGGAACTGTTGCAGGATGCGATTCTGAACGGAAAAGACATCCGCAGCATTCCCGAGATCGAGAAACATGCCGACTGGGCGGAGACATTCCTGCCGGGATATGAGACGGTCACGGCGGAGAACATCGGTGAGATTTTGCAGAAGGAGATTGGCCAGGTATTCTGTCAGGTGCTTGCGGATGCAGGCGTATTTAAGCGGGATGCGGCGGGAGCGGCGGCATTCCGGCGGTTTACGGACAGCCTGGGATAGTGCGATGAAAGTATTGCTGGCGGCGGTAAACGCAAAATATATTCATTCCAACCCTGCCGTATACAGCCTGCGGGCGTATGCGGCGGGGTATGCGCCGTATGTGGAAATTGCGGAATATACGATTAATCAGAAAGCGGAGGCAATTCTTGCGGATCTCTATGAGCGAAGGCCGCGGATGATCGCTTTTTCGTGTTATATCTGGAACTGGCGTATGATCCGGGAACTGTTGTGGGACTTGCAGCAGATTTTGCCGGATACGGATATTTGGCTTGGCGGGCCGGAGGTATCCTATGACGCGCCGGCGATTCTGAAAACCTATCCCTGGCTGGCCGGCATTATGGTCGGCGAAGGTGAGCAGACGTTCCGGGAGCTGATGGGATATTACTGTGGGGAAAATATAAAACTGACAAATGTGTCGGGCGTATGCCTGCCGGGCATTGTGATGACGCCTGCGCGGGAATTGTTGGATATGGACAGGTTGCCGTTTCCGTATGAGGATACGGTGGTCTTTCAAAACCGCATCATCTACTATGAATCCAGCCGGGGATGCCCGTATGGATGCAGTTATTGCCTCTCGGCCATCGATAAGAAGGTACGCTTGCGGAGCCTGCCGCTTGTAGAGCGGGAACTGGACTTTTTTCTGGAGCGGAATGTGGCGCAGGTAAAATTTGTGGACCGGACATTTAACTGCCGGCGGGAGCATGCGCTGGCCGTCTGGCGGTATCTGGCGGAGCATGACAATGGCGTCACAAATTTCCATTTTGAGATTGCGGCGGAGCTGCTGCAGGCAGAGGAGATCGCGCTTTTACAGAGCGTACGGCCGGGGTTGTTTCAGCTGGAGATTGGGGTGCAGTCCACGAACTCCGATACGCTGCGGGCCATTCACAGGCGCACGGATCTGAAACGGCTGTGGGAAGCGGTCGCTCAGATCCGGGCGGGAGGGCGGGTTCACATGCATCTGGATCTGATCGCAGGACTGCCGTACGAAGATTATGACAGTTTTGTCAGGTCTTTTGACGATGTATATGCGATGCGTCCCCATCAGCTTCAGCTCGGCTTTCTGAAAGTGCTGAAAGGGTCTCCATTATATGACAAAACGGTGGAGTACGGCATTGCCTACAGTGCGGAACCGCCCTATGAGGTATTGTATACCCGCTGGCTTTCCTATGCGGAAGTGCGCAGATTGAAGCGGGTGGAAGAAATGGTGGAACTGTATTATAACAGCGGGCAATTCCGCCATACGCTCAAGGCGCTGGAGCATATGTTCGACAGCCCGTTCCGGCTCTATGAAGAATTGGGGGCGTTTTATGAGGCGCAAGGGTATGTTATCAATCATCCGTCGCGCAGCCGCCGGTATGATATATTACTGGAATTTGCGTGCTCCAAAGACCGGGAACGTGCTGCGCTTTACCGGGAGCTGCTGACATTTGATTTGTATCTGCGGGAAAAGTGCAAGAGCCGTCCGGCCTTTGCGTGCGATCTGGCGCCATTTCGTGCGGCGCTGCGGGCATATGAGGAGGACAAAGCGGACCATGTGGAACCGTTTTTTTACCCGGTCTGGGCCGACTCGCCGCAGGAGATGGAAGTGCGCCGGGATGCGCCGGCCTATGTGCGATTTCATTATGCGGAAAGAAATCCGCTGTATCACGACGCGGAGACTGTGATCTTATGACGAAATATGCAGGAGATATGTTACATTCGCCGGATGGGTATGTTGCGCTTGATCTGGAGATGACGGGGCTCAGCCCGAAGCGGGACCGGATTATCGAAATCGGAGCGGTACGGGTGGAAAACGGCGACGCGCAGGCCGTGTTTTCCCGGTTGATCAATCCGGGGCGGGAGATACCGGAGCGGGTTACGGAAATTACGGGTATCACACAGGCAGATGTGCGGAACGCGCCGTATGTGGAAGAAATATTGACGGAACTGTCGGATTTTATCGGGGACAGCGATTTGCTGGGACATCAGATATTGCTGGACTTTTCTTTTCTGAAGCGGGCGTTCGTCAATGCGGGACATGCTTTTGAAAAAAACGGCATTGATACGTTGAAGCTGGCCCGCAAGTATCTGCCGGAACTGCCGGGCAGGCGGCTTTCGGAGCTGTGTGCGTATTATGAAATTCCGCTGCGGGCGCACCGGGCTGCGGACGATGCGCTGGCGGCCCATAACGTGTATCAGAAGCTGCGGCTGTCATTCGATACGCCGTCGAACGCAGATGCGCAAAAGGACTTTCGCGCGCAGCCGCTTGTATGTAGCGTGAAAAAGGAATCGCCTGCGGGCAGGAGACAGAAAGAGCGGCTGTTGTCGCTGCTTCGCAGGCATAATCTGCCGGTGACTGTCGATGTGGAGCATATGAGTAAAAACGAAATCAGCCGTCTGACGGATCGGATTCTTGCAGAATACGGCCGATGATTTTTCGTGCCGCATCCGGGAGCGTTTCCACGGTACGCATCAGGCCGGCGACTTTTTCCGGTTCTCCCTGCGCGCGGTAAATGGAGGCCAGCAGCCGGTAAGTGCCGCTGACATCGGTGCGGGTGGAAACGGCAAATTCCAGTATGGCGCGCGCTTCATCCGCAAGACCCTGCGCATAGAGCAGAGAGGCCCATTTCTGCAGGGTGCGGGCCAGCATAGTATAATTTTGATCGTACTGTGTCAGGGCGGTGATATTGGGGGCGCCGTACATCAGTTTCAGATCGGTATTGGTATAGCCGGTGAGATTGACGATGGTCTCCTGCGCCAGCGTGCGGATGACGTCCAGACATTCCTGCACGTCTTCCCGGTCGCTGCAGGCTTCCGTCGGCAGCTCTGCCAGAGGGATGGTAATATACACCAGATCGTCGAGCGGTTTTCTTCGTGTGCTGTTCGCCTGTTTTTCCCTTTCCCAGAACTGTTTCGACTGATTTTCCTCAATGCGTCTGGTCTTGGAAAGTTCGTAGGTCAGCCATACGATAAAGACGATAAAACTTGCCAAAAACGGTAATTTCATATATAATATCCTTTCAGCGGGGTGATATTATGTTTCACAATAAAAGAACGAAGAAAATCATTTCTTCTGTTATCATACTCATTATTGTACTGGCAATGATTTTGCCGACATTAACTTATTTTATTTCATAATGTGGTGAAATGTCAATTCGGAAGGGGAAATTATGAAAAAATGGATGATGGCTCTGACGGGAGCCATGGCAGTAATAGCCGGTGCCTTTGTATTTCAGGTAGTCGCGACAGCCCAGGGGAACGGGGCGGAAAAGATGCAGAGCGGCATCTTTGTCGGG
>CATLGN010000187.1 GCA_949935685.1 uncultured Lachnospiraceae bacterium
TCCAGTCCCAGATTGAGCTGCGCCAACAGTTCCCGGTAATACGCCGTTCTGGCCCTGTTTATCCCCCTGCGCAGTCCGTAATGTCTGCCTTTGTTGTCCGCAAGCGACATATTTTCCAGAATCGTCATCGACGGACAGGTGCCTTTCGACGGATCCTGATAGACCCTTCCGATCGTGCGGTGACGCAGGTAAGACTTTTTCCGGGTAATGTCCTGCCCGTTTACCAATATCCTGCCGGCGTCCGTATCGATGCTGCCACAGATCAGATTGAGCAGCGAAGTCTTTCCCGAACCGTTGCTGCCGACGACGGAAACAAATTCCCCGTTCCGTACGGTAAAATCAAAGCCGTCGAAAAGGCACATCTCATTGACACTTCCCGGATTATAATGTTTTGTTATGTTCTGCAGCGTCAGCATCCGTTTTCACCTTCTTCTTTCTTTCCGTCCCCAACACCAGAATCGCCAGGAACAATGCCGCCGTAATCAGTTTCAGATCGCTCGAGGAAAGTCCCATCCTGATCGCGAGCGCCACACAGCCTTTATAAACGAGTGAACCGAGCACCACACTCGTCGTCACCTTCCACAATGTAATCTTCCGAAACAGACTTGTTCCGATAATAACGCTGGCCAGCCCGATCACCACGGTTCCCGTGCCCACGGAAATATCAAAAAAGCGCTGCTGCTGGGCAAACATGCAGCCGCCCAGCGTCACCAGGCCATTGGCGATGGAAAGTCCCGCAATTTTTACCAGTCCCTTATCCACGCCCAAAGATGTGACAATTGTGTCGTTATCTCCCACCGCCCGCAGCAAAAGCCCTGATTTGGTGCGCAGATACCAGTCAAGCAGCAGCTTGACGGCAAGCGTAATGACGAAGATGACCGCAACCGTCTTATAAGTCTCTGCCGTTCCTGTAAAAATACCGTTGATCAGCGGATTGTCAAATATCGTCTCCTGATTATAAATCGGCAGATTCGCCTTGCCCGCAATCCGCAGATTGACGGTGTACAATGCGGTCATCATAATAATGCCGGACAGCAGATCTCTGACCCGCAGTTTTACATGGATCAGCCCCGTCAGCATTCCCACAAACGCCCCTGCCAGAAAGCAGACAGGAAGCGTCAGTACAGGCGGCATCCCGCCTGTAATCAGGACACAGGTGATGGCGGCTCCCATAGGGAAGCTGCCGTCTACCGTAAGGTCCGGGAAATCCAGTATCTTATACGTAATATACACGCCGAGCCCCATCACCGCATAGATCAGACCCTGCTCCAAAACACTCAGTAATAATGCCAACTCGATCTCTCCTCACCGGATTACCGTCTCCGTTTTCGATTATTCCACGGTAATCTCCTCAAATTTTTCCGCCGCCGTTTCCAGCATATCCGCCGGAACCGTCAGCCCAATCTTGTCTGCCGCCGCCGTATTGACATAAAAGGCCGCCTCGGTAATTACCTCATATGGCATGTCGGAAGCTTTCGCCTCTCCTTTCAGCACCTTGGCTGCCATTGCCCCGGTCTGTCTGCCCAACGCCACATAATCCAGTCCCATGGCAGCGACACAGCCGTTTTTCACCTGCTCCACCTCCGAACCGAAAACCGGAATATTCTGCTTGTTTGCCTCATCCAGCACCGTCTGCAGAGCGGATACCACCGTATTGTCCGTCAGATTGGTAATGCAGTCCACTTTGCCCGCCATATCGGCCGCCGCCATCGGCACTTCCGCTATCGTATTGATACCGGTGTCGACAATCTCAAAACCGTATGCAGCCGCATTCGCCTTATATTCCGCAATGGTGCTGACCGAATTGGCTTCGCTCGTCGTATAAATGATACCGATCGTTTTCGCCTCCGGTAATAACTGCCGAATCATCTGCATCTGCTCCGTCACGGGCAGGGCGTCGCTCGTACCTGTGATGTTGCCGATACTGTTTCCGTCCGCCGTGGCCAGCCCCGCACCCACCGGGTCGGAAACCGCCGTATAGATAACCGGAATCTCCGTATTCATGCACGCATTGTATGCGCTCATAGCCGCCGGCGTGGCGATCGCACAGATCAAATCCACTTTCTGTGACACATAGGAATCGGCAATGGTGCCTGTCGTCCCCATATCTGCCTGCGCATTGTCAAATACAACCGTCAAGTTTTTTCCTTCCTCTATGCCGGCCTCCGCCAGCCCTTCCAGAAATCCCACTCTGCAGTTATCCAGTGAGCCATGCTCCGCGAACTGCGAAATACCGACAGTATACTGCGCCTCTCCCGCCTGGTTTCCACACGCCGTCAGCCCAAACACCGCCGCTGCTGCCATACCGATTGCCATCATTCTTTTTTTCATAATATGTTCTCCTTTTCTTCCCTTGTGATAAGGAGGTGTATGAGGGTTTCTGCGAGAGCCGCCGCAAATTTCCTGTAGGAATCGAGTAGGGGAATGACCTTCTCTCCTACTCGCCGCGCATCCCATGCGCCGCCTTAGCGGCATATTTCCTCTGCATGGGGCTGCCCAATAAAAAACGCCTCAGACAATACGTCTGAGGCGCTAATATACATTATCGCGGTACCACTCAAATTGGCCTGGTCAAAAGGCCCACTTCTTTCATGTACTTCATACATGCCGCATGGATAACGGGTACGGTTCCCGGCAGCGCCTACTTGGCATCATTTCCGTTCGGACTGCCCTCGAAAGCCCATTCAGCAAACATCTCCATACCGCAATCCCACCATCTGCGGTTCTCTGTAATGGTATCCCTCTGCCTACTCCTCTTTCTCACAGGTTTCTTTTATTTGCATATTACTTTACTCCCCTTTGCGGGAAATGTCAAGAAAAATTTAGCCGGATACAGACGAAAAAATCCGCAATGCAATATCATTCCGGCAGGTTATCTTTCGATCTCCACGCAAATATCCTCACTGTGGCAAATCCTGCGCAGCTCATCCCGCACTTCCATCAGCGCAAACCCTAAAAGGTTCTGTCCCCGCCATTGCACAGGATCATGGGCGTCTCTGTCATTTTCCGACATACCGATGCCCCAGATACGATCGTACGGACTGGCTTCCACAAGGATACTGTCGCCTGTCGCCAGCAGAAATGTCCGTAATAACCGGTTCTGAAAAAATTTATGGAAATTTCCGTTGAGCACAATGGAATATTTCACATCATTCCATATGTTTTCATCAAAATTCCGAACCTTTCTCCCCAGCGCTTTGATCTGTTTCGGATCACCACATTCCAAAATCCGCTGCATCATTTCCTGATCGCCAAACAGCTCCGCTTTTTGTGCCATCATATACTGTTCCATACAGCAGTAAATCCGGGTTTCGGACCAGAAAGGCGCTTTCCACCACTGACTGAAGCAGCTCTTTGTCATATGCCCGTCCTGCGCGGGATGATGTCCCCAGAACATACAGTACGAAAATACCGTTCCGCCCCGGTATCTCTCCCGAAGTAACGCCACCGAGTAGCGGGGCACACCGCCTTCCTCCCAGAACGGTATCTGAAACGCCCCGCTTCCATAGTACTGACAGGTATCCCTGCCTTCCCAATATCCCCGCCAGGTGATCGGTTCGGGAAACATCGCCCGGTACTGTGCCGCTTTTTCCGGCGCAAGCTCCCGATACCAACGGCTCCATTTCGTGATATAGTCCTCGCCATATCCCATCCGCCAGCCAATCGAGTACCGCTCGATCTCCGGACAGGCAAGCCAGGGCGGCGGCAGAATATTTTTATGTTCCGATGTCTTCATCTTTTCTCATCATCCATTTCAAGATTTATCTTCTGACCAGATAATACCACCAAACGGCCGCGACATCCACCTTTATTTTTCCGTAACCGGAAGTTCCACCTCCCGCTCATAGAGAGCCCGTTCTTTGAGATACCGTGCAAAATCCGCATCTGTCCGATGTCCTTTGATTTCGTCTGTCCACGCCTCAAAATCACAGAGATAAACGGTAATCTTTGACACATCATGATCCGCGACCGGTAAAACGGACATATCTCCATTGCCGGAATCCATCCACTTCCCCTGCGCATCCAGCACAACGACAACACAGTTCATATCCGATGTCTGTTCCGTCTCAATCGAAAGTTCAAACGGCGTCACCGATACGGCGCGCACACCCAGTCCGTCCGCATTTACATCATCAAGCACAACCCTGTGATTGTCCGCCGTGTTGACCGTAACCGGGACGGTAAAGTTCAACGGGCCTTCAA
>CATLGN010000188.1 GCA_949935685.1 uncultured Lachnospiraceae bacterium
CCAAAATCTCCAGAACGGACCCTTCGGCAGAAGTGGTCGTATATGAGAAATATGGTTTTCTCTCCTATGGAGCCTGCGGATTGCCCTATTATGTGGGCGGCCTGAACGACGATTACAGGAGGATGATTGCCCGGACGCAGGAAGAATTTGACGGGATGGGCATTCGGACTTTTCTGCACCATGAAGTGACAGGGGTTGATTTCGCGGCCAAAACGGTGCGGGTCAGAGATCTGTCCGCGGGGACGGAACGGGAAGACACCTATGATAAACTGATGATTGCCACGGGAGCGTCGCCTGTGATGCCGCCGTTTCCCGGCCGTGAGCTGATGGGCGTGCATGTGCTCAAACGGATGGAGGACGGTATCTTTTTAAAAGAGCTTGCAAAACAGCCGGAGATCCGCAACGTGGTCATTATCGGCGGCGGTTATATCGGCATCGAATGTGCGGATGCCTGTCTGCACCTCGGGAAATCGGTCAGGGTTATCGAAGCCGCGCCGCGGATACTGGCTTCTTTTGATGAGGAGATGGCAGAGCTGGCGGCGCAGGAGCTGACCGATAAGGGCGTGATGGTCTGCACGGGAGAGAAGGTAAAAGGATTTGCGGGGACGGATTATGTGCGTCAGGTGGAGACAGACCGCGGCACATATCCCGCGGATCTGGTTATTGTAGCGGTCGGCGTCAGGCCGGCTACGGGCTTCCTGAAGGGAACGGGCATCCGCATGGCGGATAACGGGGCGATTCTGGTAGACCGGGAACTGCGGACCTCGGTACCGGACGTGTATGCGGCCGGCGACTGCATTCTCGTGTACCATAAAGAGACCGGGTCCGATGCCTTTCTGGCTCTCGGCACGGTGGCCAATAAATGCGGCCGTATTGCCGGCGCCAATATCTGCGGCGCGGGCCGGACATTTACGGGGGCTCTGGGGAGCGCCGCCCTGAAAGTGGCGGAACTGGAAATGGGCCGGACGGGACTGGGCGAAGCGCAGGCGCGGCAGCTCGGATATGATTATAAGACGAAGATTGTGCGGGCGTACGATCATCCGGCGTATTATCCCGATCCGACGCCGATCACGATCAAGCTGATCTGGGAAAGGGAAACAGGCAGACTGCTCGGCGCGCAGGCATGTGGGAAAAAAGGGGCCGTTATGCGGATTGACATATTCGCGGTGGCCATTCACAACAAAATGACGACACAGGAACTCGGCATGACGGATCTGGTCTATGCGCCGCCTTTTGCCGGGGTGTGGGATGCCGTGCAGATCGCATGTAATGCGGCCAAATGAGAAAACCGGGGTAAAATGAGATGGATAAATTGATTTCTTTGCGGGAAGCCATGGCGTCTGTGGCGGACGGCTCGCTGGTGGCGCTGGGCGGCAATGTACTGCACCGTGCGCCGATGGCGGCCTGTATGGAACTGGCAAGGCAGGGCAGACGCGGGCTGCGGCTGGTCAAGACGGCCGGGGCCATGGACGTGGATCTTTTGTGCATGGCGGGATGCGTGGCAAGTGTGGACGCTGGCTTTATCAGTTATGAGACGGAATATTCGCTGGCTTCGCATTATCGGCGGGCCGTACAGGAAGGCCGGGTGGCGGGCAATGAGCATGCCTGCTATACGGTGATTTCGGCGCTGCGGGCCGCATCGGCGGGGATTCCCTTTATGCCCGTTAAGGGGCTGCTGTACGGGGATTTGCCCGCGGTCAATGATTACTTTGCGGAGGTGACGGACCCCTTCAGCGGGCAGAAACTGTATGCGGTCAGAGCCATCCGCCCCGATGTGTGCATTGTCCATGTACAGAAGGCGGAACGGAACGGAAACGCGGGCATTCAGGGGCCGAAATTTGACGATGTGCTGATGAGCCGTGCGTCTGCCCGGGTGATCGTCACGGCGGAGACGATTGTGCCGGATGATTATTTCGCGCGCGGCGGTCAGGATGCCGACATTCCGCATTTTCTGGTGGAGGCGGTCGTGCACGTGCCGAAAGGGGCTGCGCCCTGTTCCTGCGCGGGTTTTTATGAGATAGACCGGACGGCGCTGGACGCTTTTCAGGCTTTGCAAACGGAAGCGGAACTGGCGGCGTATCTGGCTGTGCGCGGACAGGACACCTATGGAAGAAAAGGCGGCGGAAACGGGAGATGGGAATGGTGAGAGAGAATGATTACAGAATCTGCGATCTGATGGTATGTGTCATGGCAAGACTGATCTGCGACGGCGATACGATCTTCCACGGCGTCTCTTCCCATATGCCGATGATCGCGGTTTTGCTGGCAAAGCAGATGCATGCCCGGCATGCGGTGCATTTGAATATACCGGGCGGCGTGGACCCGGCGCCGGTACATCTGAAAAAAGAGACCAGCGCGGGGGCTGAGCTGCTGGAAAAGAGCTGCGCGTATTTTCCCCTGCAGGAAGTATTTGACCTTTCCATGCGGGGCGGACTGGACGTCGCGTTTCTGAGCGGCATTCAGTTTGACAGAAACGGCAATGTCAACGCGTCGGTGATTGGCGATTATCACAGGCCGAAAGTGCGGATGCCGGGCGGCGCGGGCAGCGCCGTGCTGATTCCGACGGTAAAGCGCGCGATTCTGTGGCGGACAAAGCACGATAAACGTACGTTTGTGGAGCAGGTGGATTTCGTGACGACCAGAGGAAACATCGACCGGATCGTAACGCCGCTGTGCGTGTTCCGGTATGAAACGGGGCGTCTGGAACTGGACACGATTCATCCGGGCGTGAGCTGTGAGACGCTGCAGGAGCAGACCGGATTTCCGCTGGATTTTTCCGCGGTCAGAAGGACGCCGCTTCCCACGGAAGAAGAACTGAAAAAACTGCGGCGGATTGACCCGAGAGATTACAGAAATCTGGAATTTATAAAATAAGAGGTGCGAGATGGGAGCAGAGAGAGTAAATGCGGTAAAGACAAGCTTTTTCGGAAAAGGGGCGATTTCGCTTCTGCCGGCGGAGCTGCAAAAGAGAGGGTACGGCCGTGCGCTGCTTGTGACAGACCGCTTTCTGTTCGAGACAAAGGTCGCGGAGCGGGTCGGAGACGAAATCTTAAAGGCGGATATGGAATATGCCATATATTATGAAGTGACGCCGAATCCCACGACGGAAGTGGTAAACGAGTGCATTCAGGCCGCGCGCGCACTGCAGGTGGATGTGCTTGTCGCTGTCGGCGGCGGCTCCGCTATCGATACGTGTAAGGCGGTCAGCATTGTACTGGCAAACGGCGGCAGCGTGGAAGACTATGAAGGGGAAGAAAAATCGGGGAAACGGGGAATCCCCATTGTGGCTGTGAATACGACGGCGGGAACCGGCTCGGAGGTGACAAGCTTTTACATTGTCACCGACAGTGTGCGACACTCCAAAATGTGTATGGTCGATACGAACTGTATGGTGGACATTGCAATCAACGATACGGACTTTATGATGTCCATGCCGCCGGGGCTGACGGCGGCGACCGGGATGGATGCGATGACGCATGCCATTGAGGCGGCGCTCACGTGGAAATCCACGCCCCTGACAGATAAAGATGCCTACTGGGCGATCCGGGTGATCCGGGAATATCTGCCTGCGGCCGTGCGGAACGGGAGTGATGTGAAGGCACGGGAAATGATGGCGTATGCGCAAAATGTGGCGGGGATGGCTTTTTCCAACGCCGGCCTCGGTATGGTACACGCTATGGCGCATGCCCTGGGCGGATTTTATAATTTGCCGCACGGTGTCTGCAATGCGGTGCTGCTCCCGTTTGTGCTGGAATACAATGGAAGATTTGCAGAGGCGTCGGAGCGGTTTCGCAGGATCGGGGATGCTCTGGGCGTCGGGGCGGCGCAGCCGGATGCGGTGACGGCAGTTGTAAGCGCCGTCAGAGAGCTCAGCGCGCAGGTCGGGATTCCGGCCAGCCTGCGGGAATTGAAAAAAGTGAAAGAAGCGGATTTCCCTGCGCTGGCACAGCTTGCCATGGCGGATACCTGCATGCAAGCCAATATCGGGAAACCCACTCCGGAAGACGTGATCGGCGTATACCGGGCCGCCATGTAATATACAGACCGGGTTTGTGAGAAAGGCGGGAGAAAATGGCAAAAGCAGCGGAGAAAAAGAACGGCTCGCCGGCTGCGGGGACGGTAATTGCCGCCCCGGCGCCGGCGGTTATGGAAATGGTGGAAACAACGGAACAAAATGCGGAAAAAAACAGCGGGAAAAGC
>CATLGN010000189.1 GCA_949935685.1 uncultured Lachnospiraceae bacterium
TTAAACTCGGTTTTTACGCCTTTGGCAAAATCGGGCTTTTCCTTATTTTTTGAATCTCCCATCTGCTCACTTTCCTTTCACGGCTGCTTTATTTGGTCTCCTTGTGCAATGTATGGGTTCTGCAGACTCTGCAATATTTCTTAATTTCCATTCTGTCCGGATGTGCCTTCTTGTCCTTTGTCGTATTGTAGTTACGCTGTTTGCATTCTGTACATGCCAATGTAATTCTTGTACGCATATCATTCCACCTCCACGTGCTTCCCTTACGCTTTATTCGTCCTTTTTATCGTTTCTTTTATGGAAAATTGTGCATAAAAAAAAGACCTAAATCTCATCTCGCTTACTCACTATAGCACAGGCACAGCGCTCCGTCAACATTTTTTCCGTTTTTTTCTTGTAAATTCCCTTGTTTCGTGGTATGATAAACGCATAAAAGTAGGTTATTATGCCCTCAGAAATTCATAATAGTTGGAACGGATTCCACGAACTTATGCGAAACCATCATATATGTTCTTTTCAGGGAAGAAAGGAGGGGCAAAATGGCAAATATGCTGGCATTAAACACGGTCTATAATCATTATCTGACTTCTTATTCGCGCGGTACGGTTTCCAAATACGACGCACACAAAAAAAGTGAGCTGCGCAACGTATATAACTCCATGGTCAGGCTGAATAAAGAAGCCCCTTTATACCTTTTGGATACGAGCAAAGAGTCGCATGCCTTTGCAATCGGCGTAAAAGAGGGGGCAAGAGAACTGCACCATGTAATCGCTTCTCTGGGCGGTCTGGATGAAAAGGAACTACTCAGTAAAAAAGCGGCCTTTTCCAGTAATGAAAATATCATCAGCGCACAGTATGTCGGTTCCGCTTCTGCGGATGCGGAAATCCCGTCTTACGAAGTGGAAGTGCGTTCGCTGGCTTCCCCGCAGGTCAATCTGGGTTCTTTTCTGCCTGCCGACAGCCTGGAAATACCGCTTGATACGTACTCTTTTGACATTAATATCCACAATACCAACTACGAATTTCAATATAAGATTACAGAAGGCGACACCAATAAAAGCGTACAGGAAAAGCTGGCGCGCCTGATTTCCAACGCCGGCATCGGCATTGACGCCGAGGTGGAGACAGACGAGAATCTGTCCGCACTCCGTCTGACTTCCGTTGCCACAGGCGTTCCCATCGGAAGGGACGATCTGTTTACCATTTCCGATACCCATTCCAGCAAGGCATCCGGCTCGGTGGACTATTTCGGTATCGGACAGATAACGCGCCCGGCCGCCAATGCGGAAATCCTCATCAATGGCCAGAGCCGCAGCGTTTCCTCCAATCATTTCATATTGGAAAAAACATACGAACTTACGCTGAACGGCATCAGCCCTATGGAAGGCCAGACTGCCACGGTCAGCGTCAAAGACGACACCGAATCGCTCGGCGAAAATATCAACAAACTCGTCAACGGCTATAATTCCTTTATCGATTTCGCCTTCCGCAACAAGGGACGCCGCACCAAAAACGCCGATCTTCTCAAGGAAATGCGCGGTATCGCCTCCGTTTATAACGACGGACTGAACCATATGGGTCTCTCGATTCAGGACAATGGCTCCATTGCGCTAAACGCGGATACGTATACCCGATCGCTGGAAGACGGCGATGCCAAGCATACCATCAATATGATGCGGGATTTTGCCGATTCCCTGTTCCGCAAAACCGGCCAGATTTCGCTTAATCCGATGCAATATATTGACAATACGATGGTAGCTTATAAAAATCCCACGAAAAAACACTTTGTTACGCCTTATATCACAAGCCCTTACAGCGGCATGATGTTTAACAGCTACTGTTAAACAGAACGTTGCGGCTGCGGCTGCTTTTGAATCAGGCAATATAATAACAGCAGCACAGATTGTTTCATTCATCCGTGCTGCTGTTTTTCGCAGATTATAACGGAATATTTCCGTGTTTCTTTTTCGGCAGTTCCACTTTTTTGCCTTCCAGACCGCGCAGGCCCTTCAGAATGCAAAGCCTTGTCTCTTCCGGCTTAATCACCTCATTGACATATCCCCTCGCGGCCGCCACATACGGATTCAGGAATCTTTCTTCGTATTCCCTCTTGCACTGTTCCCGCATCGCCTCCGGATTTTCGGCCGCCTTGATCTTTTTCTTAAAGGCGATATTCACCGCGCCGTCCGCTCCCATAACGGCGATTTCCGCAATCGGCCACGCATAGACGAGATCGGCCCCCATCTCCTTGGAATTCATGGCAATGTAGGCGCCGCCATACGCCTTCCGCATAATGACGGAAATCTTCGGCACGGTTGCCTCCGAATACGCATACAGAACCTTTGCGCCGTGTCGGATAATGCCGCTGTGCTCCTGCGCCGTACCGGGCAGAAATGCAGGCACATCCACAAGCGTTACAAGCGGAATGTTAAAGCAGTCGCAGAAACGGATGAATCTGGCTACTTTATCGGAAGCATGATAGTCGAGCGACCCGGCGCTACAGTTTGCCTGATTGGCGACAAAGCCCACCGTTCTGCCTTCCATGCGTCCCCAGCCCACAACCGCATTCATGGCAAACTCTTTCTGCACCTCGAAAAAGCTGTCATTGTCCACAATGCAGGCAATTACTTCTTTCACGTCATAAGGATGTCTGGAATTATCCGGTACAATGTCGCGGAGTTTTGCACACTGGTCATCACTCTTTTCCAGATACGTCTTCCCGAAATTTCCGACCTTATTAATCATTTTATTGACGGCAAACAAAAGCGACTGCTTTTCACGGATCGGTTTGATCACCGGCGGCTGCTGCTCATTATTGCTCGGCAGATAGGACAAAAGCTTGCGCACGCCCATCAGGCAATCGCCCTCGGTATCATATGTGAAGTGCGACACGCCGCTCTTTTTTGCATGCACATCCGCGCCGCCCAGTTCTTCGACCGAAACTTCCTCATTGATTACGGTCTTCACCACGTTCGGACCGGTTATAAACATTTTGGAAATATCCCTTACCATAAAGATATAATCACAGATTGCCGGCGCATAGCAGGCACCGCCGGAACAGGGCCCCAGAATTACCGCAATCTGCGGAATTACCCCCGACGCTTTCGTATGGCGCAGGAACATACCGCTATAACCGCTCAGAGAAGAGATCCCTTCCTCAATCCGGGCGCCGCCGCTGTCATTGATACAGATCAGAGGCGCTTTCATCTGCATTGCCATATCCTGAATGCGGCAGATCTTAAACGAATGATACTCGCCAAGCGTACCGCCGATTACCGTAAAATCTTCGCTGACAACAAAAACAAGCCTGCCGTCAACCTCGCCGTACCCGGTCACAACACCGTCCCCCGGCACCCTTCTTTTATCCAGGTCAAAATCATCGATCCGGGATTCCATCATGCCATCTATCTCAACAAACGTCCCCTTATCCAAAAGAATATCAATTCGTTCCCGCGCCGTCAGTTTACCCGATTTGTGCTGCTTGTCAATCTTTGCCTGACCGCCGCCCTGCAGAGCCTTCTCCCTTCTCTGCTCCAGATTCTTAATCGCTTCATCCCAATTCATGATCGCAGTCCTTTCTTAGTAGTTTGCATATCAAATACTTTGAATCTCAAAGTATATTATAACATGGTTTGGAAAATGTGCAAGAGGAAAATATCGTATGATAAATAGATGAATGTACAATGGGTAATGCATCAGGGAATCCATGCAGGCTTCTCATTTGCTGTGCCGAACTGCAAGCATAAGCGGTTCTAAGCGGTTTGCCACCCGATTATGACAAGCCTGCAACCGGCCTCTATGCGCCATCCAGGCGCAAATCGGCCTTTTTCGTGCATCCCTGCACGAAAATTGCAGAGGACTGACAAACCCGCTAAGAACCGCTAATGCTCTCCGCAGGCACAGCAAATGAGAAGCCTGCATGGATTCCCTGAGCGTTACGGTATTGAAATATTTATCATAAACATATAGTGGAACCGGAAATGTCTGCAATGCGTATCTGTTCAACCCAAAACAACAAAAAGGAATGACCCAGGCCATTCCTTTTTACTGCTCTCTATTTTTTACTGTCCATCAACTGCGGATCAATATAATTGATCTGCCGCATGTTCTTGTAATAATCATTTGCCGCACGGACACTTTTCTTGGACTGTCGAATCTGGCCCCGCGCATAGGAAAAATAACTTTCCACGGACTGCT
>CATLGN010000190.1 GCA_949935685.1 uncultured Lachnospiraceae bacterium
CCCCTAAGTCCACCCCCCATCCATTGTGATCACTTGTCCGGTCAGATAGGCGGGCGCTTCGGCGAGCTGCAAAATCAGGCTTGCCGCTTCTTCGCAGGTGCCCATGCGTCCGGCCGGAATATCTTCTGTGATTCTGCCGATTTCTTCTTCCGTAAAACAACGGTTCATATCCGTATCGATGATGCCGAATGCGGCGGCATTGACCTGAATATGGCTTGGCGCCAGTTCTTTGGCCAGCGCTTTCGTAAAAGCGTTGACGGCTCCCTTGGAGGCGGAATAAGCGGTTTCCATGGAAGCTCCCACATTTCCCCAGACCGAGGAGACATTGATAATCCGCCCATGCCCCTTTGTGAGCATCAGCGGAACGGCGTGTTTGGCTGTGTAGAAGCAGGCGTTCAGATTGGCGGCCATTACGGCATTCCAGTCGGCAGGGGACATATCCTGGATCAGACCGATATAAGAAATTCCCGCGTTATTGACAAGCACATCCAAAGAATCGATTTGCGAGAACAATTGTCTGACTTCTTCGTAATCTCCGGCGTCGCATAAAAATCCGCGGCATCTGACGGAATACGCATCTTCCAGTTCGCGCTGCAGGGTATGCAGCTTTTGCTTCTCATGCAGACAAGTCAGAATAAGGTCATAACCCGCCGCTGCGAAAGCGTGTGCGCAGCGGCGTCCGATTCCTCTGGACGCCCCGGTGATCAGGGCCGTCTTCGTTGTATTTTCCATAAGCGATGCCTCCTCGTGAAATCCGGTGAATTGACAGATACGTTATATTATAGTAATTATCATAAGCGAAACAAGGTGCAGATGGCAAGAGCGGGATTTTGGTCGACCGCTCGACAAACGCAGAAAGGAACAGGCCGTGAACAATTCGTAAACTGAGTCGGACAGAGATGGAAAAAGTCCGCAATGAAATATTATTCCAGCAGGTGCGCAGCATTCCGGCCGGGCACCGGGCTACAGGTATAAGCGGTTCTAACCGCTGTGTCAGCGGATACCGGCAGGCGCGCAACCGTCCTCTATGCGCCATCCGGGCGCAGGTCGGACTTTTCCGGACATCCCTGTCCGGAAATTGCGGGTTTTGGCACAGCGGTAAGAACTGCTAATACCCTCCGCGAGGCGTCCGGCCGGAATGCTGCGCACCTGCCGGAAAAGTAATTCCTCAAGACTTTTCCATTTCTATCCTCTGCTTATGTTATCTTCACAGCCTGTTCCTTTCTGTGTTTGTCATGCGGTCGCTCCAGATTTCTGTAGTATTTTTCCCGTATCCCTGATACACTACTAAGAAAGGCAAAAAATGTAACAGCGAAAATTCATACTGTTACCGATTTATTTCAGGAGGAAACGGCTATGACAGATGTAATTATTATCGGTTCCGGTCCGGCGGGACTGACTGCGGCAATCTATGCAAGGCGCGCCGGTTTTTCCACACTTGTGCTGGAAAAGGCGCCGATGAGCGGCGGCCAGATAATCAATACGGGCGAGGTTGACAATTATCCGGGCCTGCAGGGAATCAACGGGTTTGAGATGGGAATGAAGTTCCGGGAACATGCGCAGTCCATGGAAGCGGCATTTGTGGAAGGCGCTGTTCTGGAGATACGGGCAGACGGGGATACCAAAGAAGTGGTGACGGTGGAGAAGACATATCAGGCGCGCGCGGTTATTATCGCGGCTGGCGCCGCCTATACCAGACTGGGCGTTCCGGGCGAGGAGCAGTTCAAGGGGCGGGGCGTTTCGCATTGCGCGACCTGTGACGGCGCATTTTTCCGCGGTAAGGCAACGGCGGTTGTCGGCGGGGGAGATGTGGCGGTGGAAGACGCCATCTATCTGGCGCGCTTTTGCAGCAAGGTTTATGTGATACACCGGCGGGACAGGCTGCGCGCGGCGGAAATGTTACAGCAGAGATTGTTTTCTCTGCCCAATGTGGAGATGGTATGGGACAGTACGGTAGAGCGCATTGAAGGGCTGGAGCAGGTGGACGGTATCCGCGTGCGCAGCCGCAAAACAGGCGATGAGAAGACAATCGCCGTATCCGGCGTTTTTATCGCGATTGGGCTCAGTCCGCTTTCGGAGGCATTTGCCTCTCTTGTTGAGACGGACGAAAAGGGGTATATTGTGGCAGGAGAGGACTGCCGTACGAATGTGCCGGGTATTTTTGTGGCGGGCGACATCCGCACGAAAAAACTGCGGCAGGTTGTAACCGCCGCGGCGGACGGAGCAAATGCGGTGGCAAGCGTGGAGGAATACTTCCTGTCCTCTTGAAAATATGTTCGGTGTTGACAAACGTGGCTATCAATGATATATTTTATTTAAAGATTTAACAATTTCGTAACAAATTTTAACATCTTGGAAATAGTGATGAATCGAAAAACAAGCCACGTTTGGAGGACATTATGAGACATAAGAATGCAAAATTGGCAGCATATGCACTGGTTGGGGTGATAGCGCTCAGCGGTTCTTCCGTCAGGACGGAAGCGACAGGCGTATCCTCTCTTCTGCCGGCTGCCGGGCTTGCACTTACGATGGAAGAGGGAAGCGCGCAGGAAGAAGTTGCATCGGCAAAGGATGTGACGGCTGCCAAAGCGGGCATGAAGAAAAACAGTTCCACAAAGGAATCGAATACAGAGAGCAAAAAGACACCTGCGGAAAATGAAGATGCCAGAGCGAAAAATGAAAAGAAAAAAGAGAGAGAGAATGCGGCGTCCGATGATTCGGTAAAGGCGGCCAGCAGCAAAGAAGCGGAAGAACAGGAAAAGCTGTCTCAGGAGGAAAAAGAATTTTCCAAACTGGTCATTGCGAAAGTGAATGATTATGTCAATATCAGAAGCATTCCCAGTGAAGAGGGAGAGATCCTCGGTAAACTGTATGACAAGTCGGTGGGAGATTTTATCGAAGAGGAAGACGGATGGTATAAAATCAAATCCGGTACGGTGACAGGATATGTAAAAGGCGAATACTGTGTGACCGGAGAAGAAGCCATTGCCCTTGCAAAAGAAGTGGGAACAAGGGTTGCCACCGTTACGACGACTACATTGAAGGTGCGGGAGTCCGAAGGGATGGACGCCCCGGTACTGGGACTGGTTCCGATTGATGAGGAATTGTCCGTTGTGGAAGAACTGGACGGATGGGTTAAGGTGGATATTGAGGAAGGCTATGGGTATGTGTCTTCCGAATACGTTTCCCTTCGCACGGATTTTGTGAAGGCGGAATCCAGAGAGGAAGAGGAAGCGAGACTCGCAAAAGAAGAAGAAGCGAAAAAAGCGGCAAAAGAGGCGGCTAAGAAGGCAGAAGAGAAAGTTGCAAAAGACAGAGCCGATAAGGAAAAAGCCGAGAAAGAAAAATCCAAGAATAACGGACAGGAATCACAGCAGCAGGCCGAAGCGGCGCCTGCACCGGCTCCTGCTCCCACATCGGGCGGCAGCGATCTCGGAAATGCGGTTGTGGATTATGCAATGCAGTTTGTCGGCAATCCTTATGTGTACGGCGGCACCAGCCTGACAAACGGGGCGGATTGTTCCGGTTTTGTTATGAGCGTGTATAAGAACTTTGGCGTTTCCCTTCCGCACTCGTCTTCGGCGGACAGAAGCCAGGGTTACGATGTGGGTGGTCTTGCCAATGCACAGCCGGGTGATCTGGTGTGCTACTCGGGCCATGTGGGTATCTATGCCGGCAACGGACAGATCGTTCATGCAAGTACGAGCAAGACGGGTATTATCGTATCCAACGCAAATTATCGTAATGTGCTTGCGGTAAGAAGAATCTTTTAGAAAATTATAAGAAAGAGCGGACATCCGACAGCCTGTCAGACAGCGGATGTCCGTTTTCACATTTTGTCCGGTTCCGTTTGTGAAACATTCACACCCTGTTCATCCATGCGTTTGTCGAGAAGATAATTCCGGCGCATATTGCCAAGCTTATTTTAATTTGGTAAAATATACTAAGAGCATTCCCGGATGCACGAAAAATTATCGGAAAGGGGATAACAGCATGAAAATCATAATCAGCGGAAAAAATATTGATGTAACGGAGGGCCTGCGAAAAGCCGTACAGGATAAAATCGGAAAACTGGAGAGATATTTCACACCGGAGACGGAAGCGCAGGTGACGTTGAGTGTGGAGAAGGACAGACAGAAGATTGAAGTGACGATACCGGTAAAAGGCAATATCATCCGT
>CATLGN010000191.1 GCA_949935685.1 uncultured Lachnospiraceae bacterium
CTTCATTAAACTGTTCCATGCTTCTTAGCCGGACGGTCTTCTCTCTTTGTGAACAACATCTCGAACGCGCCGATTATGTATTTCCTTGTATCGGCCGGTTCCACGATCTCATCCACATATCCTCTTCTCGCCGCGCTCTCCGCGCCTGTCTGCAGTTTTGCGTATTCCGCTGCACACGCGTCGATCGCCTCCGCTCCCTGTCCGTCGCAGAGAATCTTAGCCGCCAGTTTGGCGTCCATCGTACCGATTTCCGCATCCGGCCATGCAATCGTAATATCCGCGCCGATCGCCTTGGAATTCATGGCAACATAAGCGCTGCCATACGCTTTTCCGATAATTACGTTTACTTTGGGAACCGTAGCCCCTGCAAACGCCGCCGTCAGTTTGGCAGCCGCTTTGGCAATGCCTTTTTCGGAGCAGATCGTCGCCTCATATCCCTTGACATTGGTCAGCGTGAGTACCGGGATTTCAAACGCATCGCAGAAGTTTACGAAATCTGCCGCCTTCTCGCAGCCCTTCTTTGTCAGAACCGCGTCAAACTTGTCCGTTTCCTTGCCGTCCGCGTCAAACACCTGCGTTCTGTTGGCAACCGCGCCCACGGTAACGCCGTTTAATCTGATAAAGCCCGTTACCATTTCTTTTGCATAATTTTCTTTCACTTCAAAAAATACATTGTTGTCCGAAATGGTGGACAGCGCAATGGAAGTATCTCCCACACAGTTGACAAGCTCATCGCTCGCCCTGTTCAGATCGTCCGTACACTCCGCATAAGACGCATCGTCCTCATTGTTGGCAGGAAGCAGGGAAACCAGTTCGCGGATCCTGCCGAGAATCGTCGCTTCGTCGCCCGTCACATCCACAATGCCCGCTTCCTCGCTCTGGAATGCCGCAGACGCGCTGTTGCACTTATCTACCGTATTCCCGTCCAGCGCATTGGGCGCATTGACGAACAGCTTTGCGTTTTTCTCTTCCATAAAAGTAAAATCCGTCAGTGTGGGGATCAGGGCAAGACCGCCGCCGCATGTCCCGAAAATCGCCGTAATCTGCGGAATAACGCCGCTCGCCTCCACCTGCTGTAAGTAAATCTCTCCGAAACCGTTCAGTGCATCGGTCGCCTCCTGCAGCCGCAGCCCGGCAGACTCGATCAGCCCGATCACAGGCGCGCCGGTTTTTAACGCCAGACGGTAAAGGTTCACAATCTTCTTCGCATGCATTTCGCCCACGCTGCCGTTTAATACGGATGCATCCTGGCTGTATACATACACAAGACTGCCGTCAATCACTCCATAGCCGGTAATAACGCCGTCAGAAGGAGTTTCCGTCTGTTTCAAATTAAAATCCGTCGCTCTCGCTGTCATGCGCGCACCGATTTCAACGAAACTGTTTTCATCGAGCAAAGCTGTAATTCTTTGACCCGCTTGTGAAGTAGTACTCATTTTTCAGCCCTCCATTTTATATAAATAATAATAAAAAAGAATCGCGTTTTTCGCGATTCGCCGCACGCGAGCGGACTGCGAAGCAGTAATCTCCGCTCTGCGAGCTGCGCATAAAAGCATATCGTTTGGGGCAGGAAAGCGCAAAGTCCCCCTTTCCCACTTCAAAACAGTATATCATAAAAGAATCCTTCTGCCTAGTAATAAAAATACGAAATTTTCCGTATTTCTAAAATAATCACAGCAAAAAACGGTCTCTGACAAACCGGAAAACAAATGCAAAATCGATTTTCGCGACACCCTGCTCCGCATAGACCGCTTCTGCGGCCAAATATTGCCGTTTCCCGCATTCATCTGTCAGATAATATGAGACCGTCCCGATCTGTGTCCCGGCTTCCACCGGCGCCGTAAGCGTCGTTTGGATCTCGGGGCATGCCTCCACGGTTTCTGTCTCTCTGACCATCAGACGGATTGGGAGCACGCCGCCCGCCCGCTGCGGCCGGATATACGTCTTTTCATAGGGATTTCCGCTGGCCGCCGCCCCTTCTGCGACGGGTATCGGAGCCAGATCCACCTCGGGAGAAAAGTCGCAGTTTGCGAAATGCTCCAGCCCGTATGCAAACAACTGCCGGCTGTCCGCCCATTTCCATGTCTTATGATTCGGCCAGCCGCAGGCGAGCAGCGCCAGCGCCAGTTTTTTCCCGTCCTGCTCCAGCGCCCCCACATAACAATACCCCGCCTGATTGGTAAAACCGGTCTTCCCGCTCAGCGCGCCGTCCATCATATTCAGAAACGCATTGTGATTATTGCAGGCATACGTCCGTTTTCCCTCACAGTCCGAAAACGTATGGGAAGCCGCCCTCGTGATCTCCAGAAAAGCTCCGCTCTGCGGCGATTCGTTGATACAATAACACATCATTCTGGCCAGATCGGCCGCCGTCGTCGCATGGATGATCGTCTCCCCGTCCACACTCTCCGCTTCCGCATCCAGACCGTTTGGCGTCAGAAAACGTGTATTCTCACAGCCGATCTCCCGCGCCTTCTCCGTCATCCTGTCACAGAACGCTTTTACCGCCTCCCGGCTTTCTTCCTTTGACCGCTCTGCCACATCCGGCAGATTCATACCTTTGCCGCCGATATGCTCTGCAATCGCAACCGCGGCGTCATTATGCGATTCCAGCATAAGGGAATGCAGGAGGTCATCCATCTCATACGACATCCCTTTCTGCATTCCCAGATGCACCTTCGGCTGCCCCGCCGCATACGCGGAAGCCGTCACCGTCTCATCGCGCCCTGCCTCTTCCAACGCCAGAATACAGGTCATAATTTTCGTCGTGCTGGCCATGGGGAGCATTTCACTGCCGTTTTTTTCATATAATACCCTGCCGCTTTCCATGTCCACCAGCGCCGCCGCCCGGGCATGCAGCGCGTTGTCCAATGCCTTTTCCTCCTCGCGCCGCGCCGCTTCCTCTCCCTCTGCCGCACGCGCCGGCTGATCCCTTCCCGGCCCGTTTTCTCCGTCTTGTTGCCTGTCATCCTCCCGGCCCATATGTATCGCCGCTCTTATTTTTCCCTGTTGGGTATCTCTCTGCCGTCCCGGCGCGGTATATGCCGCCGTGATACACAGTATCAGTGTCAGAACAAAAATGCTGCGCCATACCCTGCTTTTTCTGTTCATGCCATACGCCTCTGATTCTCCTTATCCCATATATATGAAAAGGACATACCGCTTCATGCCTTCCGCACGCGGTATGCCCTGTCCTGCACTCAAATATCCACTTTCAGATCCGCTTCCTCCTCCGCCTGTCGCCGGAAATCATCAATCTGCTCCACACCCGGAGACGGAAGCTCATCCAGCGAACGTACGCCAAAGCTGCGCAGAAACTCTTCCGTTGTCCCGAACAGCAGCGGCCGTCCCGGTGCATCCAGCCGTCCGACCTCCGCCGCCAGCCCGAGTTCCACCAGCCGGTTTACCGCATGGTCGCTGTTCACCCCCCGCACCCGCTCGATCTCCAGCCGCGTCACCGGCTGTTTATAGGCGATAATGGACAGTGTTTCCAGCAGCGCATCGGTCATCACATACTTTTTCGGTGTTTTGGCGATCTTTAACAGATATTCATACATCGATCCCTTGGTACACATCTGATAGGCATCTTCCAGTTCAATAATCTCCACGCCCCTGTCTTCCTGTTCCAGTTTCCGCATCATATCGCTCAGGATTTCTTTCGTAACGCTTATCTCTTCGCCGATCACTTCCGCCAGTCTGGAAACGCCGACAGACTCTCCCATCGTAAACAGGACCGCCTCGATCACCGCCTCCGCCTTTTCCTTCTCCAACCTCTGTCCCTCTTCTTTCCTTTCATAAAGCGGCTTCAGGCTGCCGCCGTGTATGTTATCATGATATCGTCAAAAATATGTTCCTGCACAATACGGATTTTCCCGGTCTTCATCAGTTCCAATATCACCAGAAACGCGACGATGACTTCCATTTTACTGCCCTGTCTCTGCAGCAGTTCCCGGAAATGCAGACGGCCATGCTCGCGGATATACGTCTCGATATATTGCGTCTTTTCATCCATATTGATCTCGTCTTTTTCGATCTTCCCATACCGGCTCCGTATCGGGTCGATCCGGTCTTCCTGCTTTTTCACAACTTCCTGAAAAATGCCGTGCAGACGCCGCAGGGTCATATCCCCCAAAAGCGCTTCGTA
>CATLGN010000192.1 GCA_949935685.1 uncultured Lachnospiraceae bacterium
TCCACACTGGGCACAGGCAGTCATACGCTCGATATCACATGTATCGACGGCAGCCATGCGGGCGCGATTCTGGCGGCGGTGGAGATTACGATACCGTAGTGTAGTGGCCGCCTGTGTGGGAAAGCATCGATGCCGTTATGGCAGCGCCTGGCACATCAATCGATTTATTTTGGCCAGGAAGACGTATTTGAGAAGTTGTTGACGGCCATTTCGAGGCGGCATATAATAATTGTTCGATAAATTGGACATACCGAAAACAGACGACCGTATCATCGGCGATCAACATGGAGGTTTCCTCACATGACGGATAGTATTCTGCCAGCGCTGTGGGATATTTTTGTTTTCCCATTCCAGCATCTTTTGATTATTAACTGTATCCTGTCAATCGTAATCATTTTCTTTCAGCGGAAAAATCCGTCCGCCGTATGGACGTGGCTTTTGATTTTGTATTTTATTCCCGTCGTGGGATTTGTTTTTTATCTGCTGATCGGCGGTGATATGCATAAAAGCCGGATGTTCCATACAAAGGAACTGGAAGACCGGATTTATGAGGCGATTCGCAGTCAGGAGGCCAGCATTCGCACGAAAGCGCTGCAGGAGGCGTCGCCGAATCTGAAAAAGTACTCCGATCTGATCTATTATAATCTGGAGAGTGCGGGGGCGGTGCTGACGGACAATAACCGGATTCGGATTTTTACAGACGGAAACGATAAGTTTAACGCGCTGCTACAGGATATGCGAGATGCCAGAGCCTTTATCCACATCCAGTATTATATTATAAAAAACGATGTATTGTTTCAGCGGATCCGCGATGTGCTGATGGAAAAGGCAAAAGAGGGCGTGGAGATTCGGATTCTCTGCGACGGTATGGGCGGCAGGTTTATTTCGCGGAAGTGCTGGCGGGAAATGCATGCATGCGGAATTCGCACGGCAGTCTTTTTTCCGCCGCTGCTCGGCCCGCTGAATCTGCGTATTAACTACCGCAATCACAGAAAGATCGTTGTGATCGACGGCAACATCGGTTATGTGGGCGGTTTTAATATCGGAAAGGAATATATCGGACTGGATGATGCGTTTGGTTACTGGCGCGATACGCATCTGCGCATTGAGGGCGCGGCAGTCTCCAATCTGCATATGCGTTTTGCGCTGGACTGGAACTATGCGGCGCGGGAAAATCTGCTGGATGCGGAGGAGCGGTATTTTACGATACCGGAAGAGAAACGGGGCAGCAGTCAGATCCAGATTGTTTCCAGCGGGCCGGACTCCAATCTGCAGAATGTGCGGAACAATTATCTGCGCCTGATTCATAAGGCGGAAAAGAGTATCTACATTCAGACCCCGTATTTTATCCCGGATGAGGCGATCTATCACGCGTTGATTGTGGCGGCGTATTCGGGTGTGGAAGTGAACATTATGATTCCCTGTAAGCCGGACCATCCGTTCGTTTACTGGGCGACGTATTCGTATATCGGCGATCTGGTTGCCGCCGGAGCAAAATGTTATACGTATGACAACGGCTTTCTGCATGCAAAAGGGCTGACCGTGGATGACGAAGTATTCTGTTACGGGACGGCCAATATGGACATCCGCAGCTTTAAACTGAACTTTGAGGTCAATGCGGTCGTATACGATGAAAAGGAAGCGGAAAAAATGGTAGAGGCGTTTCATAAGGATCTGGCGGTATGCACGTGTATCACGAAGGAGCTGTATGCGTCGCGCCCGCTGACCGTCCGCTTTAAAGAGCAGGTCAGCCGGCTGTTGTCTCCGTTATTGTAATATCAGGAAAATCATGTTAAAATAATATTTCAGCGAAAAGAAGGAGAATGGTATGAAAATGAAGCAAAAGCTGCCGCTTTTGCTGTGTGTGGCGTTTACCGCTGTTTTTCTGGGCGGATGCGGCGATGACACGGCGGTTCTGGCAGAATTAAATACGGAACGGTATGTAAAACTGGGCGAGTATAAGGGGCTTGCGGTGTCGGTTCCTGCGCGGACGGAAGTGACGGACGATTATAAGCAGAATTATATCGGTTATGTCCTGAGCAGCAACAGTACGTGGGTGGAAGTGACAGACGGCAGCGCTGCGAAAATGGGCGATCTGGTGACAATCGATTATGTGGGCAAACAAGACGGCGTGGCGTTTGACAGAGGTTCCGACGAGAATTTTGCGCTGGAACTTGGCTCCGGGACGTTTATTCCGGGATTTGAAGAAGGGGTGGTCGGCGTCTGCGCAGGAGAGACAAAGGATGTGTCGCTGAATTTCCCCGACCCGTATCCGCCGAACCCGGATATGTCCGGCGTACCGGTCGTATTTACGGTGACGGTCAATAAGATCGAGCGGAAGCAGACGCCGGAGCTGACGGATGATTTTGTACAAACGCTCGATGTGGGATGCAGTACGGTGGCAGAGTATGAGAAGTATGTGGAAGAGATTCTGACAAAAGAAGCGCAGAATACCTTTGACAATAATGTGGAGGAAGCGCTGATTGCGCAGGTGATGGAGAACAGCACGTTCCCCAAGGAGCCGCCCAAAGCGATGGTGGATGAGTATTACGACCGTGTCGTAAAGAATATGTCCAAAATAGCGGCCTCCAGTCAGATGAGCCTGGAAATGCTGATTGCCGGTCAGGGTTCTACAATGCAAAAATTCGAAGAAGAGGCAAGAAAAGGCGCCGCCGCGTCATGTCGGGAATCGATTATGCTACAGGCGATCGCCAATGCGGAACAGATCACAGTCAGTCAGGAAGAAGTGGACGCTTATTTGCAGGAGGCTGCGGAAAATCGCGGCTATGAGAGCGTTTCCGCACTGCAGGCGGATCTGGGATTTGATCACTATGAAGATTTTGTCATGTGTGAGAAGGTATTGGCGCTGATGCGGGAGAGCGCAGTGATTACGGAATATTAAAGGAGAGGAAAAATGGAATTGGTAAGCATCAAAGAACTGTATCGCAACAGAGAAGCATGGGTCGGGAAAAGGGTTACGGTCGGCGGATGGGTCAGGAGCATTCGCGATTCCAAGACGTTCGGATTTATTGTCCTTCACGACGGCACTTTTTTTGAGACGCTGCAGATTGTATATGGAGACGGTCTGGAAAACTTTGACCGCATCAGCAGGCTGAATGTCGGCAGCGCGCTGATTGTAAGCGGCACGCTTGTGGAGACGCCGCAGGCGAAGCAGCCGTTCGAGATTCAGGCGGAGAGCGTGGAGATCGAAGGGGAGTCCACGGCGGATTATCCGCTGCAGAAAAAGCGCCACAGTCTGGAATATCTCCGTACAATCACGCATCTGCGGCCCCGCACAAATACGTTTCAGGCCGTATTTCGGGTACGTTCTCTGATCGCTTATGCGATTCATCGGTTTTTTCAGGAACGGGATTTTGTGTATGTGCACACGCCTCTGATTACGGGAAGCGACTGCGAGGGCGCGGGCGAAATGTTCCGCGTGACGACGCTGGATATGGAGCGTCTGCCGATGACGGAAGCGGGCGGCATCGATTACAGTCAGGACTTTTTTGGCAGGGAGACGAACCTGACCGTGAGCGGGCAGCTTAATGTAGAGACATTCGCGATGGCATTTCGCAATGTATATACGTTTGGCCCCACATTCCGCGCGGAAAATTCCAATACCACACGTCATGCGGCGGAATTCTGGATGATCGAGCCGGAAATTGCCTTTGCGGATCTGGAAGATGATATGATGCTGGCGGAGAGCATGATCAAATATATTATCCGCTATGTGTTGGAACATGCGCCGGAAGAAATGAATTTCTTTAATCAGTTTGTGGACAAGGGACTGCTGGAGCGTCTGCGCCATGTGGCGGAGTCGGATTTTGCCCATGTCACCTATACGGAGGCAATCCGCATTCTGGAACAGCACAACGACGAATTTGAATATAAAGTGTCATGGGGATGTGATCTGCAGACGGAACATGAGCGCTTTCTGACAGAGAAGGAGTTCCAGCGCCCGGTATTTGTGACCGATTATCCAAAGGAGATCAAAGCCTTTTATATGAAGCTCAATGAAGACGGTAAAACGGTTGCGGCCATGGACTGTCTCGTACCGGGGATCGGGGAAATCATCGGCGGCAGCCAGCGCGAGGATAATCTGGCGCTTTTGGAGCA
>CATLGN010000193.1 GCA_949935685.1 uncultured Lachnospiraceae bacterium
AGTATATCCGCATTTGTCTGGGCGGCGTGCGGGATGAAGCGGAAATACGGGGACACCGGCGCACGTATGTAGGGGCCATGCCCGGCCGGATTGCGGCCGGACTGCGGCAGGCGGGAGTTAAGAATCCGCTGATGCTTCTGGATGAGATTGATAAAGCCGGGAATGACAGGCGGGGCGATACCGCTTCGGCGCTGTTGGAAGTATTGGACGGAGAACAGAATAACAAATTTCGCGATCACTATGTGGAGATTCCGCTGGATCTGTCGGAAGTGCTTTTTCTGGCGACGGCCAATTCGGTATCCACGATACCGCGGCCTCTGTTGGATCGTATGGAAATCATTGAGGTGACGAGTTATACGGCCAATGAAAAGTTCCATATTGCCAAGGAGCATCTGTTGGAAAAGCAGTTGGAAAAGAATGGATTGACAGGCCGGCAGCTTGATATTACGGACAATGCGCTGCACAAAATGATTCAGAGTTATACAAGGGAAGCCGGTGTCCGGGAACTGGAGCGCAAGATCGGGCAGATTTGCCGGAAGGCGGCAAGGGAAATTCTGCAGAAAAAACAGGGCAGAACAATCCGGGTGACGAAACAAAATCTGGAAAAATATCTGGGCAAGGAGAAGTATACGCAGGATAAGATCGGCGAGCGGGATGAGATCGGCATTGTCAGAGGACTGGCGTGGACCAGTGTGGGTGGCGACACACTGGAGATCGAAGTCAATATGATGCCGGGCAAAGGAGAAATTGACCTTACCGGTCAAATGGGCGATGTGATGAAGGAATCTGCACTGGCCGGCATCAGCTTTATCCGCTCGATTGCCAAAGAACATAAGATAGCCGCCGATGCCTTTAAGAAAAATGATTTTCATATCCATATTCCGGAAGGGGCCGTGCCCAAGGACGGTCCGAGCGCCGGCATTACGATGGCTACCGCACTGTTTTCTGCGCTGACAAAACGGCCGGTGTCCGCGTCGGTGGCGATGACGGGCGAGATTACGCTGCGTGGGCGGGTATTGCCGATCGGCGGTCTGAAAGAAAAGATTCTGGCGGCAAAGACTGCGGGCATTAAAAAGGTACTCGTTCCGGCGGAAAACGAAAAGGATGTACAGGAAATTTCCCGGGAGATCAAATCGGGACTGGAAATTGTATTTGTCAAATATATGGAGGAAGTGCTGGAGCATGCCCTTGTGAAAAAACGGGCTGTTTCCGCGTCGGGTAAAGCCGGAGAGACGAAACCGGCGGAGGAAGGTTAGCATGGTGATCAAACAGGCCAGTCTGGAGACCGTGTGCGGCATTACGAGTGTCCTGCCGGAAAATACCAGGCCGGAGGTGGCTTTTGCCGGAAAGAGCAATGTGGGAAAATCTTCGCTGATTAATGCGCTGATGAACCGGAAATCACTGGCGAGAACGAGCGCGCAGCCGGGTAAAACCCAGACAATCAATTTTTATAATGTAAACAATGCGCTTTATTTTGTCGATCTTCCGGGATATGGCTATGCCAGGGCTCCCGAGGAGATCAAGGCGAAATGGGGCAGGATGATTGAACGTTACCTGAAAAAATCCAAAATGCTGCGAACCGTTTTTCTGTTGATAGACATTCGGCATGCACCGTCGGCGAACGACAGGATTATGTATGCATGGATCAAAAGCCAGAATTTTAAGCCGGTCATCATAGCGACCAAACTGGACAAAATTAAGAGGAGCCAGATACAGAAACAGTTGAAAGAAATTCGCATCGGCCTGGATGCGGAGCCGGATACGATTATGATTCCCTTTTCGGCACAGACAAAACAGGGCAGAGAAGAAATCTATGAAATGCTGGATCGGTTGACGGAGGAAGGGAACGGGGAGGCAGATTGATGAGACAGCCCATGAAGCGATATGGCAAAGTGCTTTTGAATCTGGCAGGAGCGCTGGCAGTTCTGTTGCTTTGCATTTTTATCATACCTAAGATTTTGCTGTTTTTTCTGCCGTTTATTATCGGATGGATCATAGCGGCCATTGCCAATCCGCTTGTGCAGTTTTTTGAAAAAAAGTTTCGGATTATGCGCAAGGCCAGCTCAGCCTTTGTCATCATTGCGGTGATCGCACTGATTATTCTGGGCGGTTATTTTCTGGTGCTCAAACTGCTGGAAGCGGGGATCGGCTTTATAACAATACTGCCACAGTTATGGGAGAATCTGGAAGGCGATTTTCGTGAAATCGGAGAGAACCTGAGTGTGATCTACGACGGATTTCCGGCTGATGTGAAAGAAAGCATTGCCGGAATCGGCGAGGAAATGGACGGCTATATTGCGGGATTGGTCGGTACAATCGGTACGCCCACGGTCAATGCGGTGGGAAATTTTGCAAAGAACATTCCGGGCATGGTGATCAATGTGATCATGTGTATTCTTTCCGCCTATTTTTTTATCGCGGAAAAGGAGAGCATCGGGCAGTTTTGGCAGCGCTGTATTCCGAAATCGGTCCGCGAGAAATGGCGCATTGTTCTGGACAGTCTGCGGAATGCCGTAGGCGGCTATTTTAAGGCGCAGTTAAAGATTGAGCTGTGGATATTTCTGCTGCTGTTGCTGGGGTTTATTTTGCTGCGGATTCCCTATGCGCCGCTTGTGGCGTTTTTGATTGCCGTTCTCGATTTTCTTCCGTTTTTCGGAACCGGGGCGGTCATGATACCCTGGGCCATTATAAAGATTTTGAGCGCAGATTATGAGATGGCGATCTGGCTGCTTGTCATCTGGGGTGTGGGGCAGCTTGTCCGTCAGATTATTCAGCCAAAGATTGTAGGGGATTCTGTCGGGATTGCGCCGCTTCCGACACTGGTTCTGCTGTTTATCGGCTATAAGTGTGCCAGCGTATTGGGCATGATTCTGGCGGTTCCAATCGGAATGATTGTGATCAATATGAATCAGGCGGGGATTTTTGACAATATTAAAATGAGTATCCGCATACTGGCCGCAAGCCTGAATCGGTTTCATCGGTTTGACGAAGAGGATAAAGAGGTACTGAAACAGGAGGATGAGTAACCGTTGCGGAATTTTAAATTGATTTTGCAGTACGAAGGAACACGCTATCAGGGTTGGCAGAGGCAGATAAGCACAACCAATACCATACAGGGCAGACTGGAAGCACTGTTGACTAAAATGGTCAATAAAAAAACAGAGATTCACGGCTCCGGCAGAACGGATGCCGGCGTACATGCTTTGGGTCAATGCGCGAATTTTCATGCAGTGACAGATATGTCATGTGCTGAGATATGCGCATATATGAACCGTTATTTGCCGGAAGACATTGGAGTAATTTCGGTAGAGGAAGTACCCGAACGGTTTCACAGCAGATTGAACGCCGTGGGCAAGACCTATCGGTATCGGGTACTGAACACAGACATTCCGCATGTGTTTGACAGAAGATATGTGTATGAGTTTCCGGCGGCTTTGGATATGGAAGCCATGACAAAAGCAGCCGGTTATCTGGTGGGCACCCATGATTTTCGGGCGTTTACATCGGCAAAAAAGGGGAAGAAGTCTACGGTACGTACAATAGAAGACATTCATATCGAACGTGTGAATGACGAAATACGGTTTACCTACAGCGGCGACGGTTTTTTGTTCCATATGATCCGGATTGTCACCGGCACGCTGCTGGAGGCTGGTACGGGGGAGAGAAAACCGGAAGATATTGAGACTATCATGGACAGGGGAGTACGGGAAGATGCAGGAAAACTTGTACCCGCCAGGGGGCTGACTTTGATGGAAGTCAGATACAATGATAGGAGCTTTTATGAAAAGAAAGGAAAGTGGAAACGATAACAGATGGAAATGGATTTTTTTCCTTTATGTACTGATTATTATCCGACTGATTATATTCAAATTTCCCTATGAAGAACTGCGGGAAATTATGGCAGGCTGGCAAAAAGACGTTATCTGGGAGGGCCTTGATACCGCAAATTTTACGTTGTTTAAAACAATACGCATGTATATCCGTTATTATGACAGATTGAACAGCTTCGAAAACCTGTTTGGGAATGTACTGATTTTCGTTCCCTACGGTATACTGTATCCATTGGCTTTTCCCAAAAGGCGACATTATATTCTGTTTTT
>CATLGN010000194.1 GCA_949935685.1 uncultured Lachnospiraceae bacterium
CTTTGTAATATCCCGGAAACGCAGCAGCTTTTCGCGCGGCTGTCCGGCCTCATCGCGGATCACATTGACTTCGCATTCAATCCACTGTTTTCCGTCTTTTTTACAGAATTCCCGCACGGCTGCGGAATCGCCGGTTTCTTCTATATAAATGGCATCCCGTAAGGGTTCCACATCTTCTTCCCTGATTTGCGTAAAGAGCTTTTTGATGTCATTGCAGTTTCTGATCTCCACATCAAAGAACAGTTCCCAGTTTCCCATAACCAGGCATGTATCGTCCACGTTGGAAATATACAGAAAAGCGTTGCTCGATGTCCCCACAAGGGTACGATACATACTGCACTCGCCGTTCAGTTTCTGATTCAGCGCTTTCAGCAGATCAATCTGGTATTGAAATTCATTCACGGACATTTTTCCTCCCGCATACATCAGCCGTTGTTCTGCTTTTTCGCAATATACCCTTTCGCTTTCAAAAGTTCCGCACAGAGGACCGCACCGCCTGCCGCGCCTCTCACGGTATTATGAGACAGGCCGACAAACTTCCAGTCATAGACCGTATCTTCCCGCAGGCGTCCGATGGAAATCCCCATGCCTTTTTCAAAGTCCACATCCAGTGTCACCTGCGGACGGTTATCATCTTCCAGATATTGGATAAACTGTGCGGGCGCACCCGGAAGCGAAAGTTCCTGCGGCAGTCCGCGATAAGATGTCAGCCTGTCAATGAGCTGTTCTTTCGTCGGTTTTTTTCTGAATTTAAGAAACACCGCCGCCGTATGACCGTTCAGCACCGGAACACGGATACACTGGCAGGTGATAACCGGGCTTTCGGCCGGTTTGATCACGCCGTCTTCCACGCGGCCGAGCACCCGCAGCGGCTCCCGCTCGGACTTTTCCTCCTCGCCGCCGATATAGGGAATAATATTTCCCTCCATTTCCGGCCAGTCCTGAAACGTCTTACCGGCCCCCGAGATCGCCTGATAGGTTGTCGCCACAACCTCATACGGTTCAAATTCCTTCCATGCAGCCAGTGCAGGCGCATAGCTCTGGATGGAACAGTTCGGTTTGACCGCAATAAACCCCCGCTCCGTTCCCAGTCTCTTCTTCTGAAATGCAATCACTTCCATGTGTTCCGGGTTTACTTCCGGAATAATCATCGGCACATCCGGGGTCCAGCGATGCGCGCTGTTATTGGAGACAACCGGCGTTTCTGTCTTCGCAAATGCTTCCTCAATCTTGCGAATCTCGTCCTTGGACATGTCCACGGCGCTGAACACAAAATCAACCGAATCCGCCACCTGTTCCACCTGATTGACGTCCATTACAATCAACTTTTTTACCGCCTCCGGCATCGGCGTGTCCATTTTCCATCTGCCGCCTGCCGCTTCCTCATATGTCCTGCCCGCGGAGCGGGGACTTGCGGCTATCGTTGTCACCTCAAACCACGGATGATCTTCCAGCAGCGAGATAAAACGCTGCCCCACCATACCGGTGCCGCCCAAAATACCGACTTTTAATTTTTCACTCATGTTTTCCCTCCGATTCTCTTTTCAGAAACGCCCTGTTTTCCGCAATCGCCCGTTCCATGGCTTCCCGGCCCGGCGCACCGTCTGTCAGCCGTCTTTCCACACAGGTTTCCAGACTGACCGCGTCATATATGTCTCCCGCAAACACAGGGCTGATTTCCTGCAGTTCTTCCAGATAAAGGGCATCGATCGTCGTCTCTTTTGCAATACAATATAATACAAGCTTTCCCACAATGCCATGCGCATCCCGGAAAGGCACCCCTTTTTTTACGAGATAATCCGCGGCGTCCGTGGCGTTCGTAAATCCGTTCATGGCGCTTCTGGCCATCACGTCCCTACGAAAATGCATTGTCCGCAGCATCCCCTGAAACAGCTTCAGGCACCCCTTCACCGTGTCCATGGCGTCAAAGGTCAGCTCCTTGTCTTCCTGCATATCTTTATTATAGGCCAGCGGAAGCCCCTTCATGACCGTGAGCAATGCCAGAAGCGCACCATACACCCGCCCGGTCTTTCCTCTCACCAGTTCCGCTATATCAGGATTCTTTTTCTGCGGCATAATGCTACTGCCTGTCGAATACGCGTCGTCGATTTCCACAAACTGATATTCATTGCTGTTCCAGATAATGATTTCCTCGCTGAAACGGCTGATATGCATCATAATCACAGAGGCCGCCGACAGATATTCGATCAGATAATCGCGGTCCGATACGCCGTCCATACTGTTGCGGGTGGGTCCCTCAAATCCCATCAGATGCGCCGTATACCCCCGGTCCAGAGAATAGGTCGTTCCCGCCAGCGCGCCGCTGCCGAGCGGACAGTAATTCATTCTCCGGTAGATGTCCTGCATCCGTTCATAATCCCGCCGGAACATTTCAAAATACGCGCCCAGATGATGCGCCAGCGTAACCGGCTGCGCCTTCTGCAGATGCGTAAATCCCGGCATATAGGTGTCCAGATGCTCTTCCATCAGGGAAAGCAGTGTCTGCAGCAGTTCCCGCAGCAGGTTTTCCGTTTCCAGTATCTCCACTCTCGTATACAGCCGCATATCCAGCGCAACCTGATCGTTGCGGCTCCTGCCGGTATGCAGCTTCTTGCCCGTATCGCCGATCCGCCGGATCAGGCTGGCCTCCACAAAGCTATGTATATCCTCGTATTCTTCCGTAATCGCAAGCTTACCGCTTTCCACATCCTCCCGGATACCTGTCAGCCCTCTGACAATGGCATCCTTTTCCTCTCCGGTCAGTATATTCTGCTTTGCCAGCATAATCACATGGGCAATACTGCCCTCAATATCCTGCGCAAGCAGTCTCTGGTCGAAGGAAATGGAAGCGTTAAACCGGTAAACCAGCGCATCCGTCTCTCCCGTAAAACGTCCGCCCCAAAGCTGCGCCATAATTTCCCTCCTGCTGCTTATTAAACTTAAATTTGATAATACCATATATTTCGATTCACTGCAATAAAGTATCGTCGCATTTTGTAAAAGATTACATAATATAAGGTAATATTACTATTCTGGAGAGATGCCATGAACGCCCCGATTTTGCAACTGCACAATATATCCTATTCCTACCACAGTCTGGACGGGGAAATCCCTGCGCTTACGGACATTTCCTTTTCCGTCCGCCAGGGAGAATTTCTCGCTGTCGTCGGGCCGAGCGGATGCGGCAAATCCACGCTCCTCTCAATCATAGCCAGACTGCTGACACCCGAGGGCGGCACCATCGCCTTTCGGAATCCGGACGGTTCGCTGAACTATCCGAAAACAGGCTATATGCTCCAGCACGATCATCTGCTGGAATGGCGCACCATTCTGGGCAATGTCACCCTCGGACTGGAGATCACCCATCAGAAAACGCCGGAGCGGATTGCCTTTGCCGAAAAACTTCTGAACGACTACGATCTCTACAAATTCAAAAACAAGCATCCCGGGGAACTTTCCGGCGGTATGCGCCAGCGTGCCGCTCTGATCCGTACCCTCGTTATGAATCCCGACATCCTTCTGCTCGACGAACCGTTCAGCGCACTGGATTATCAGACCAGACTGGCCGTATCCGGCGACATTGGCAACATTATCCGCACGACCGGAAAAACGGCCATACTGATCACCCATGATCTTTCGGAAGCCATCAGTCTGGCGGACCGTATCATCATTCTCACCGGCCGGCCGGCGACCGTAAAAAAAGAAGTGTCCGTCACGCGGACCAAAACGGACGACTCCCTGCTGGCCGCCCGCAGCGCCCCGGAATTCCAACACTATTTTAATCTTTTATGGAAGGAGCTTTCCCATGAAAAACCATAACAGTCAGCAAGAACTCACCGCGCAGGAACTCTATCTCAAAAAACACAGAAAGCATCATCATTCCATTACCTGTGTACGGTTCTTCCTGCTGCTCCTTTTTCTGGGCGTCTGGGAACTCTGCGCCGACCTGTCCATTATCGACAGCTTCTTTTTCAGCAGTCCGAGCCGTGTATTTTCCTGCTTCCTGTCCATGGTGGCGGATCATTCCATCTTCGGACATATCGGCGTCACCCTGCTGGAAACGCTCGCAAGTTTCTTTCTCGTGATCGCCA
>CATLGN010000195.1 GCA_949935685.1 uncultured Lachnospiraceae bacterium
GCATATCCGCTTTTACATGATATGAAAAAATGAATGGGTGTTTCTTTTACCTCTGTACCCTGCCGGAGCCGTCCCCTCCCGCCAGTGTCAATACTTCATCCATGGAAACCATATTGTAATCGCCTTCGATGCTGTGCTTCAGGCAGGAAGCCGCCGTTGCAAATTCGATAATCTGCTGCGATTCATAACCGTTCAGCGTGGCGCAGATCAATCCGCCGCCAAAGCTGTCGCCGCCGCCTACGCGGTCTACGATATGCATTTTATACTGCTTGCTGAAAAAATATTCTCCGTTATCATAGAGCATGGCAGACCAGTTGTTGTCATTGGCAGACAGCGATTCCCGCAACGTAATCGCCACCTTTTCAAACCCAAATCTGTCGGCCAGTTTCTTTGCCACTTCTTTGTAGCCTTCTTTATTAACTTTTCCCGTTGTCACGTCCGTATTGGAAGCATGGATACCAAACACATCCGCCGCGTCTTCCTCATTGGCAATGCACACATCCACATACTCGCAGAGCTCGCCCATCACCTGTCCCGCTTTTTCCTTGCTCCACAGCTTCTTTCTGTAATTCAGGTCGCAGGAAATCTTCACACCCGCTTCCCTGGCCGCTTTACACGCCTCGAGGCAGATCGCCGCCACCTCATCATTCAGCGCCGGTGTAATGCCTGTGAAATGGAACCACGCCGCGCCGTCAAAAATCTCTTTCCAGTTAAAGTCCGACTTTTCCGCTTCCGCAATGGCAGAACCCGCTCTGTCATAAATTACTTTGGAGGGACGCTGGGAAGCGCCTTTCTCGAGAAAATAAATACCCACTCTCTTTCCGCCGCGTGTGATATAGTCCGTATTCACACCGAACCGGCGCAGGGAGTTTACTGCCGCCTGTCCGATTTCATGCGTCGGCAGCTTTGTGACATAATACGCGTCAAACCCATAATTGGCCAGCGATACTGCCACATTGGCCTCCCCGCCGCCGTATGTCGCTCCCAGCGTATCTGCCTGAACGAACCGGTAATATCCTTCCGGCGCCAGACGCAGCATAATTTCACCAAATGTAACTACCTTTTTTGCCATGATAAATTTTCCTCCTGCATGTTATCTCTAAACACCTGTATGGCCGGTCAGGGCTGCTTTCCGATATAAGCCAGTATCCCGCCGTCCACATACAGAATCTGTCCGTTTACAAAATCCGAGGCCGCCGATGCCAGAAACAGTGCGGGACCCATCAGATCCTCCGGCGTACCCCATCTGGCTGCCGGTGTCTTGGAAATAATAAAACTGTCAAACGGATGCCTGCTGCCGTCCGCCTGCGGTTCCCGCAGGGGCGCCGTCTGCGGCGTTGCGATATACCCCGGCCCGATACCGTTACACTGGATATTATATCCGCCATATTCGGACGCAATATTCCGCGTCAACATCTTCAGACCGCCCTTTGCCGCCGCATAGGCAGATACCGTTTCCCGCCCAAGCTCGCTCATCATAGAACAGACATTGATGATCTTACCGCTCTTTCTCTCTATCATATCCGGAAGCACGGCTTTCGATACGATAAACGCCGCGTTCAAATCAATATCAATGACCTGACGAAAATCTTCCACCGTCATCTCCGTCATCGGAATTCGTTTGATAATACCCGCATTATTGACCAGAATATCCACGGCGCCCATGCTCTTTCGGATGTCTTCAACCATCTCTCTCACCTGTGATTCATCGGTGACATCGCACAGATAGCCCTTTGCCGCAACGCCCTTTTCCCGGTACGCTTCCAGCGCTTTCTCCATATGTTCCCGGGAACGGCAGTTAAATGCGATCTTTGCCCCTGCCATGGCATAGCACTGCGCGATGGCAAACCCGATTCCATAAGCCGCACCGGTCACAAGCGCCACTTTCCCTTCCAGGGAAAATCTGTCTTTCATTTCCTTCCATCCCTTCTCTCGTTTCCACTATATTTGCAAACCTTTTTTCACCGCCGGCGCAATCGAAACCGCCGCCGTATAATACGGAATCAATGTCGCCTGCATCGCATGATAGAGATCCGATTTTCCCGGCCAGACCGTGCCGATCACATGGTTGTCCGCATCGAGCTGATGGAACCACGAACCGTTTGTATGATCGAGTACGACTTCATCCAGATATTGCATAAACTGCGCATAGTACTCCGCATATTCCGAGTTTTCTGTCACATGATACAGTACAGCCGATGTATTGATGGCCTCCGCCAGCGTCCAGTGCATCCGGTCGTGGACGACCGGTCTGCCTTCCCAGTCCGTCGTATATACAATTCCCGGTGCACCATCCGCGTTCCAGGCGTCCGTAACGGCTCTCTGAAACAGCTTTTCGGCCGCCTCCAGATATTTGGCCGCTCCCTGTCTGTCATCCCGATAAGTGGAAAGCGCCCACTGTGTAATCAATCTGCTCCATTCGATACCATGTCCGGGCGTTGCCCCGTACGGTTTGAACGGGTCATCCGGGCGATCCTGATTACATTCCAGATCCACGGCCCAGTCATTCGTAAAATGCTCCGGTATCCGCCAGTTATTCTCGGACGCCCACCGCAGTACATGCTCGATAATGCGCCCGGCTCTGACACGATATTTTGTATCGCCGGTGACATCCGCAGCCGCCAGAAATGCCTCCACCGTGTGCATATTGGCATTCAGTCCGCGGTATTCATCGAGAACCGTAAATTCCGTATTCCATGTATCGCAGGAAAGCCCTTCCTCTTCATTCCAAAACCGCTGATCATACAGGGCAAGCGCCGCCCGAAGCAATTCCTCCGCCCCGGGACGTCCCGCCAAAACCGCCGAGGAAGCCGCCAGTATGACAAACGCGTGGGCATAACACTGTTTATTCGGAAGGATTTCTCCGTCCGCGGTCAGTCCTGCATACCAGCCGCCGTTTTTGGCATCGTGCAATTCTCCCCGAAGCCCTTTCAGCGCCGCATCCACCAGTTCTTCACTTCCCTCATGCCCGAGAAAAACGCCCAGACTGTATACATGCGCCATACGACAGGTAATCCATGTCTCCCGGCTGCGCTCTTTCCACGGCGTTCCATCATCGCCCAGATAATACGATCCGCCGCCCGGCGAGGGAAAACGATGCCCGAAACGGAGCAGGTCATTGCGGACTGCTTCCAGAAACCGTCTGTTTTCTTCCGTACCCAGTTGATATTTTTGATTCATTCTGTCTGTCCTCCTATATCCGTGTCGCTCCCTACAAAGTCACGCCCTGTTTGAAGATCGCTATATCATGAAAACCCGCCGCTTCGGACTTGACCAGTTCGCCCGATGCGACCCGCAGCACATAGTCAAAAAGCTCCTGCGCCGCTTCTTCCATCGTCTGATCTTCCACAATCCGTCCTGCATTGAAATCAATCCAGTTCGCTTTGCCCGCGGCCAGCGCGGAGTTGGAGGCAATTTTCATCGTCGGCACGAGCGTGGCAAACGGGGTTCCCCTGCCGGTCGTAAAGAGCACCATCTGTGCGCCGGATACCGCCAGCGCCGTGGAGGCCACCAGATCGTTGCCCGGAGCGGACAGCAGATTCAACCCTTTTTCCGTTACCCGCTCCGCATACTGCAGTACGCCGCACACCGGCGCCGAACCGGACTTCTGGGTACAGCCCAGAGACTTGTCTTCCAGTGTGGAAATGCCGCCCTTTTTATTGCCCGGAGACGGATTTTCATAAATCGTCTGATCATGGCGGATAAAATAATTCTTAAAGTCATTGATCAGATCCACGGTTTTATCAAACGTTTCCCGGTCTTTACAGCGGTTCATCAGCAGCGTTTCCGCTCCGAACATTTCCGGCACCTCGGTCAGAATGGTCGTACCGCCCTGCGCAATGAGAATATCGGAAAATTCGCCGACCGCCGGATTGGCCGTAATGCCCGACAGACCGTCGGAACCGCCGCATTTCATCCCGATCACCAGATCGGAAGCGGGGCAGGATACCCGCCTGTCGCCCTTTGCCTCATCATAGATCTCCCCGATCAGCCGCAGCGCCTCTTCAATCTCATCAGATGTGTCCTGACACTGGATAAACTTAATGCGTTTTTCATCGTACGCAC
>CATLGN010000196.1 GCA_949935685.1 uncultured Lachnospiraceae bacterium
AGGTAGTCTGCCTTGTATATCTGATTGTAGAAGCAGTAGAGCATGAAGTCCAGTAAATCCGGAACAACTGCTTCAGCTCCTTCCGATTCCAACAACTCCACAAGATGATTGTTGGCTGCCGGAGCAAACTTTACAAGGATTTCGCCGACAATGCCGACGCGCGGTTTGGCGGCGTCTGTGACCGGCAGCGCATCAAAATCGCGGATGATCTGCCGGCACAGACGGCAAAAACGAAAATAAGAGGGATGTCTGCCGGATAAAAATTTGCGGCAGATGTCCGCCCATTTCCGGTGCAGCGCCTCTGCGGAGCCGGGGGTTTGCTCATAGGGGCGCATCCGGTACAGACAGCGCATGAAAATATCGCCGAGTACGGCGCCGTAAGCGGCCCGGATGAACAGCCCGGTATTGATACGGAATCCGGGGTTGCTCTCAATGCCGGCCAGATTCATGGAAATCACGGGAATCTGCGCCATGTCTGCCTTTTCCAGCGCCCGGCGGATAAAGCCGATATAATTGGTGGCGCGGCAGCCGCCGCCGGTCTGGCTCATGATAATAGCCACTTTATCCAGATCGTAGCGGCCGGAGTGGAGGGCTTCCATAATCTGTCCCACAACCATCAGAGACGGGTAGCAGGCGTCGTTATTGACATATTTCAGTCCCATATCGACGGCGTGCTTATTGTCGTTTGGCAGCACTTCCAGTCGATAGCCGCAGGAGCGGATGGCCGCTTCCAGCAGTTCGAAATGGATGGGGGACATCTGGGGACAGAGTATGGTATAGTCTTTGCGCATTTCTTCCGTGAAAACGGTTTTTTCAATGGCTGTGGAGCGTATCGTGCGCTGTTCGCCCTGCTTTTCCTTTTCTTCCCGCACCCGCAGAGCGGAGATCAGGGAGCGGATACGGATTCTGGCGGCCCCGAGGTTGTTGACTTCGTCGATTTTCAGGCAGGTATAGATCTTACCTGAGCCGGATAAAATGTCATTCACCTGATCGGTCGTCACCGCGTCCAGACCGCATCCGAAGGAATTCAACTGAATCATATCCAGATTGTTTACCGTGCGGACATAAGCGGCGGCCGCATACAGGCGGGAATGAGACATCCACTGGTCGGAAACAATCAGCGGACGCTGCGGACTGCCGAGATGTGAGACGGAGTCCTCGGTTAAAACGGCGATGTCATAGCTCGTGATCAGCTCCGGGATTCCGTGATGGATTTCCGGATCGATATGGTAAGGACGTCCCGCCAGAACAATGCCCCGCTTCCCGGTCCGTTTCAGATATGCCAGCGTTTCTTCGCCCTTTTTGCGCATATCGTCCCTGGCGTTGTCAAGTTCCTGCCAGCCGTGGGCGGCGGCTGCGCGGATTTCCGCGGGCGGGATTTCCGCAAATTCGCGGATCAGCCCCTCCGTCACCGTACCGACATCCTGAAAGGACAAAAACGGATTGCGGAATATGACGCTGCCCTGCCGGATTTCATCGATATTGTTTTTGATATTTTCCGAGTATGATGTGACAATCGGACAGTTGTAATGGTTATTGGCCTCTTTGATCTCGTTGCGCTCATAAAAGAGAGCCGGGTAAAAGATAAACGGCACATTGTGCCGCAGCAGCCAGGTGACATGGCCGTGCGCCAGTTTGGCCGGATAACACTCCGATTCACTTGGAATGGATTCGATTCCGAGCTCATAAATTTTCCGGTTGGATATGGGAGAGAGCACAACCTGATACCCCAGATCCGTAAAAAACGTAAACCAGAACGGATAGTTTTCGTACATGTTCAGCACGCGGGGAATACCGACTTTGCCCCGCGGCGCGTTGTCTGCGGTCAGCGGCTCATAGTCAAAAATCCGGTGCAGTTTATAGTCGAAAAGATTGGGGACATTGTTGGCATTTTTCTTTTTGCCGATGCCCCGTTCGCAGCGGTTTCCGGAAATATACTGTCTGCCGCCGGTAAACTGATTGATGGTAAGCCGGCAGTTATTGGTACAGCCCCGGCATTTGGCCATGCTTGTCTGGAATTGCAGCGTGTCGATTTTATCGGCCGGCAGCATGGTCGTGCGGTAAGCGGTGTCGGTGCGGAAGCGTTCCCGCGCGATCAGCGCCGCGCCGAAAGCGCCCATGATGCCGGCGATGTCCGGACGGATGGCCTGACAGTCCGCAATCTTTTCAAAGCTGCGCAGAACGGCGTCGTTGTAGAATGTCCCGCCCTGTACGACGATTTGGCGCCCCAGTTCGGACGCATCGGAAACCTTGATAACTTTAAACAGGGCGTTTTTGATGACGGAATAGGCAAGCCCCGCGGAAATGTCGGCCACCTCCGCGCCCTCCTTCTGCGCCTGCTTTACTTTGGAATTCATAAATACGGTGCAGCGTGTGCCCAGATCGATCGGGTGCTGCGCGAACAGGGCGGCGTGGGCAAAGTCCTCCACGCTGTAATTGAGCGACTTGGCAAATGTCTCGATAAAGGAGCCGCAGCCGCTGGAGCACGCTTCGTTGAGCTGGACGCTGTCCACAGTCTGATTTTTGATTTTAATGCATTTCATATCCTGTCCGCCGATGTCCAGAATGCAGTCTACGGACGGATTAAAAAAGGCGGCGGCATAGTAATGGGCCACGGTCTCCACTTCGCCGTCGTCGAGCAGGAAAGCCGCTTTCATCAGGGCTTCTCCGTATCCGGTGGAGCAGGAGCGGACGATGCGCACGCCCTCCGGCAGCTTGGCATAAATATCCCGGATCGCACTGATCGCGGTTTTCAGCGGACTGCCGTTATTCCCGGAATAAAAGGAATACAACAGGGAGCCGTCCTCGTCCACAAGCGCGATCTTGGTCGTCGTGCTTCCGGCATCGATGCCCAGATAACAGCGGCCCTGATATGTGGAGAGATCTGCTTTGACAACCTGATGGCTGCTGTGACGCCTGCGGAATGTGTCATATTCTTCCTGTGAAGTGAACAGCGGTTCCATCCGTTCCACTTCAAATTCGATGCGGATATTGCCGGCGAGCCGCGCGGCCAGATCTTCCATCGTGCAGGATACGGACGCTTTGTAATGCAGAGCAGAGCCGATTGCGGCAAACAGGTGTGAGTTTTCCGCTTCAATCGTATGTTCTTCATCCAGTTTCAGTGTGCGGATAAAGGCGGCTTTCAATTCCGGCAGGAAATGCAGAGGGCCGCCCAGAAACGCAACATGTCCACGAATCGGTTTCCCGCAGGCAAGGCCGCTGATCGTCTGGTTGACGACCGCCTGAAAGATAGAGGCCGCCAGATCTTCGCGCGTGGCGCCGTCATTGATCAGCGGCTGGATGTCTGATTTTGCAAAAACGCCGCAGCGGGCGGCAATGGTATATAAGGACTGGTAATTTCGGGCATACTCATTAAGACCGGCCGCGTCGGTCTGGAGCAGGGAGGCCATCTGGTCGATAAACGATCCGGTACCGCCCGCGCAGATTCCGTTCATCCGCTGTTCGACATTACCGTGTTCGAAATAAATAATTTTGGCGTCTTCGCCGCCCAGTTCGATGGCGACATCGGTCCGGGGCGCAAAGGTTTCCAGAGAAGCGGCGACCGCAATCACTTCCTGTACAAAGGGAACCTGCAGATGATTGGCCAGCGCCAGTCCGCCGGATCCGGTAATGACCGGATGCAGTGTGATATTGCCGAGTTTTTCATACGCTTCCTGCAGCAGGGAGGAAAGCGTTTCCCGGATATTTGCAAAATGTCTTTTGTAGTCAGAAAAAAGAACGGCGTGACCGTCGTTTAAAATTGCTATCTTAACAGTAGTGGAACCGATGTCGATTCCCAGATAATAATGGCTGTCAGACATAAAATTATCACTCTTTCTACTTATTTATTATGCATTCATGAAAACCCTGAATATTATACGACAGCTTTCGACAAAATGCAATCGTTCAAATCTTAAAATTGTATAAGGTAAATGTTTAGAAAAAGTTCGGTTTACATTTGTATATCCGAATGTTAGAATATATTCATATGTGCGGCGGAACATGTGGAAGATTTT
>CATLGN010000197.1 GCA_949935685.1 uncultured Lachnospiraceae bacterium
TCGGACACCCCTTTCCTATATTTGGGGGGTTTGGCATTTTGTTAACAACCTATAACACCTTCCGCTCGGTGATGGGTCGGATTGCTGCGTTCCCGCCGAAAACATACGATGCTACGGCTTTTTCCGTTTCTGTCCGATTTGGTTTGTGAGATGTTTACAATTTGTTCATTCATGTGTTATGCCTGCAAAAATATAAAGCGTATTCTGAGCCCTCGGTATTATCATCAAAGTCGAAACAAAAAATTTCCATACCGTAACGCTTCGGGAATCCGGGCAGGCGCCTTGTTTGCCGGGCCTGTGGAGGGGATTAGCGGTTCTTGGCGGTTTGTCAGTAACCTGCAATTTCCGGGAATGGATTCCCGGAAAAGGCCGACCTGCGCCCGGACGGCGCATAGAGGCCGGTTGCACGCCTGTCACAAGCGGGAAGCAAACCGCTTAGAACCGCTTATGCCCGCAAGTCCGGCCGGGCAAACAAGACGCCTGCCCGGATTCCCGAAATCATTACCCTTTGCACAATTTTTTCCTGACTCCTCTGTTGGTAAAGATTAAGCAAATTTTAAGTTTTATCCGATAAAAATGTGATATAGTAAATGGGGTATGGAAAACGGAGGGCCGTGGATTGTGCGGCCGGTGGAGAAATTATGAAAGACGGTACCAATGTCATAACAGTCAGGGATTTGTATAAAATATATCGGGTCGGGGAGACGAAGGTGCGGGCGCTGAACGGGGTTGATTTTACGATTGGCAAGGGAGAATTTTGTTCGATCGTGGGCGCTTCCGGTTCGGGGAAATCAACGCTGTTGAATATGCTGGCCGGTCTGGAGAAACCGACGAAAGGGCAGATCGTGATTGCCGGGGAGCATATGGAGCGGAAAAACGAGAACGAGCTGGTACGGTTCCGGCAGGCGCATATCGGTTTTATCTTCCAGTCGTTTAATCTGATGGATACGATGAACGCCGTGGAAAACGTAGCGCTGCCACTGACATTTCAGGGAATGGAGCGGAAGCGGCGGACGAAAAAGGCGGAGGAGATGCTGGACATGGTGGGGCTGACGAAGTATAAAAAGCACAAGCCGACGCAGATGTCCGGCGGTCAGCAGCAGCGGGTGGGCGTAGCCCGTGCGCTTGTAGTGGATCCGGAGATTATCTTTGCCGACGAACCGACCGGCAATCTGGATTCACGCACCTCACGGGAAGTTATGGAGCTGATGCAGCGCGTCGTCAGGGAGAAGCGGCAGACGTTGATTATGGTCACGCACGATAATGAGCTGGCGGGGTTTGCCGACCGCATCTTTCATATCAAAGACGGGAAAATTATCAGGATTGAAGAACAGACGGGGAGTGGGAAAAAATGAAAAAATGGAAGAAGCGAATGGGATTTTTTCTGTTGTGTATGCTGCTGCTTGCACCGCAGATAACGGCATATGCCGACCGGGACGACGAATATTCGGACGAGGCCACGGACGATGAAATTGCGGACGCCGTAAATCGTCTCTCGACATATTATAAAAATCTGAAACTGGTCAACGGGGATGATCTGGACAGCGAACAGCTCAAAGATCTGGAAAAAATCTGCAATGACGCCAGAAATTACATAGCGGGGACGGACGATATTACAAGGTCGCAGGTGGATATTCACGTCTCAGAGACAAAGGCGCTGATGGACGCCTATGTGGAGAAGTGTCTGTCCAGACGGCCGCAGTCCACGATTGATTATCTGGCCGTCGGGAACATGTATGATTCGCCGGTCGCGCAGTATGGGGAAGGCGTCGTGCTGATTCTGCCGATTCTGAATCTGGGGCAGGAGAAAATCACCAACGTGATCGTGACGCCTGTCATTTCCAATTCCGTAAAAGAATGGCCGTTTGAAATCAGCCGTACCGGGTATGCGGAGGAGATCGCGGAGATTCCCGGCAGCAATACGATGGAAGAGGCATATGCCAATCACGGGGAGGTGCGCTATGCGCTGGCGACGCGGCAGGATGTGCTGACCGGTTATTATAAGCTGGACTTTAATATCGTCTATGAACGGGAGGGTAAGCCCGAAAAGGCGGTGCTGACAACGTATATCAAGACGATCGGCAAGGCGGACAGCGGTTCCATCGACGAGGAGGAAGAGGAGGAAAAGTTGTCCACGCCCCGCATCATTGTGACGGGATTTGAGACGGAACCGAAGGATGTGTATGCGGGCAGCACGTTTATGCTGACCATCCATGTGAAGAATACTTCCTCCCGGACGGCAGTCTCCAATATTGAGTTTGATCTGAAGGCGGCCGAGGAGGGGGAGGATGACAAGACGTTGTATGCCTCCTTTTTGCCGACATCGGGTTCGAATACGATCTATGTGCCTTCGATTCCCTCCGGCGGCGAGACGCAGCTTCAGATCGAGATGTCTGCCAAAGCCGATCTCGTACAAAAACCCTATGCCATCGATATGACAATGAAATATGAAGACAGCGACTGCAATCCGTATGAGAATCTGACAAGCCTGTCGGTTCCGGTCAAACAGCTCTCCCGGGTGGAATACAGTACGGCGGAAGTGCTCCCGGAAACGGTGACGGTCGGCAGTCAGGCGAATGTGATCTTCAATGTATATAACACGGGCAAGACGACATTGTATAATGTAAAAATCCGGTTTGAGGATGAAACGGTGTCCGGCGGCGACTGTTTCGTGGGGAAGCTCGAGTCCGGGGCGACGGGGAGCGTCGATGCCATGCTGACCGGCGAGACGCCGACGATGGATGACGGCACGATAAAAACGGTGATCTCGTATGAAAATGATGCCGGGGAAGTGACGGAAGTGGAAACGCAGCTCTCTCTGTTTGTGGAGGAAGAAATGATCGACGATATGGCGTATATGCCGGAGGAAGTCCCGCTGGAAGAACAGAAGAAATTTCCGACGCTTCTTGTGTGCATTGCCGCGGGGGCTGCGCTTGTTGTCGTGATTATCATTGTGGCTGTAAAGCAGAGAAAGAAGCGAAAGGCGCAGAAGGAACTGGAGGAAGATCTGGCCGATCTGGCCGGAGAAGCGGATTCGGAACAAAAGGGAGAGTAATATGCGGTTTGGCGATCTTTTGCTGATGAGTGCGGGGAGTCTCTGGAAACGAAAGGTGCGTACCGTTTTGACGGTGCTCGGCGTGGTGATCGGCACGGCCTCCATCGTCGTCATGGTTTCCCTGGGACTGGGTCTGAACCGCTCCACGATGCAGGATATAGAAGATAACGGCGGCCTGACTTCGATTGAGGTGCGGGAGTCAGATCACTATATGGACAGCGGGACTTCGGATAAGGATCAAAAGCGTCTGGACGACGAGCTGGTGGAAACGATCCGCCGGCATCCGCATGTCTCTCTTGTCTCGCCGGTACTTTCCGTCTCGGTTCTGGCGAAATGCGGCGTATATGAAAACTATCTGGAAGTGCGGGGGATGAGCGGGGAAGCGCTGGAGGCCATGAACTTTCCGCTGGCCGACGGAACGGTGCCGGTTTCGGAAGATGAACTGACGTTTCTGTACGGCAATCAGGTGCTGGCCGGCTTTTCGAACAGTCGGACCGGTTCCGGTTACTGGATGGACGGCACGATTCCCGACATCGATCTGGAAAAGGATTCGGAGGTTCTGCGCAAAGGCTTAAAGGATGCTTCCGGACAGAAGCGTGCAAGGATTATCAAACGTCTGGAAGTAGTTGAAGCCTTCCGCAACTCGGGCAATAAGCCGGAGTGGATGGTGATGGATGTTATTCCGGTTATCCCGCCGGATATCCGCCCGATGGTACAGCTCGACGGCGGACGTTTTGCAACCTCGGATTTGAATGACTTATACCGCCGTATTATTAACCGGAACAACCGTCTGGCAAGGCTTCTGGAGCTTGGTGCCCCGGATATTATTGTCCGGAACGAAAAACGTATGCTTCAGGAAGCTGTGGATGCCCTGATTGACAACGGGCGCCGCGGACGTCCGGTAACGGGTCCTGGAAACCGTGCTTTAAAGTCCTTATCCGATATGCTTAAAGGTA
>CATLGN010000198.1 GCA_949935685.1 uncultured Lachnospiraceae bacterium
AAATCATCGATATAGCTCTGCAGCATGGGAATCGTCCACGTCAGATATTGGCTCCTGCGCATCAGCAGAAATGTGTTCCAGTCATCCTGACAGTCCGCCCGTCCTCCGATATTTTTCACCTGGTCGAACGCCTCCCATTCCAGCGCGATCAGCCGCCGTATCTGTTCTTCCTTCACCGTGGCGGCATGGCTCTCGTCGTTCTGGGTAATGCTGTGCAGGATATTGTCGGTATGATGATCCAGATAATTGTCATTTCCGGTCGTAAGGCTCTGTTTTTTCATCTCGTCTATAATCAGGGAAACAATTATTTCGATCGTCTGCGGAATCCGCTCGTCCCCGATCGGCATATCGGCAATCGCATTCAGAATATCGCCGATCACCGCAAGGATCGGCAGGTGCTCCATTCCCTTATGCATCCACTTGTAAAAGGGAGCATACCGGCGGTTCAGGAGATACACGATTGCCATCGTATGTTTCATAAATTCTCCGAGCGCCACCTGCGCCGTGACTTTATCGCCGCGTTCCAGCATGCGGCTGTAATTAGACTGGCCGGACTGCGCGATCAGCGCCGCCTCGCGCGCTGTTTTTCTGAGACGCACTTCCTCCGGATAATCGGTCAGCAGAGCTTTGCGGATTCTTGTAAATTCTCCCAGATCATCCCGGAACACCCGGCCGTTTGTGGCCGCCGCCAGACGATAGTCCTCGATATAGAGCCACTGGCTGTTGGAGGTCGGCACATCGGGAAAACCGATCAGCCGTTCATAAAATTCGCCGATGCGGAATACCCCCACACGCCTGGGCGCCTTCGGGGAAACCTGTCTCGTAACGCCCATATACGTCTTCGGAAGTCTGTCATAAGCTTTCTGCAGCGCCTCTCCGATTTCCTCATAGATCGAGTCGGTCAGAAACAGGCAGAAACCGGGGCCAAAATCATGATCCCTGGATATGGCATCGTCAAACCCCAAACATTCCGATCCCTCTCCGACAAGTCCTGCGGCGATAAACGGCAGATACGCGGGAAACTGCTCCCGCAGCATCGGCTCTCCATATTCATGATAAAAGGCTTCGCACAGATCCAGCCCCTTCGCAAACTGTCTGACCACACTGGGATGCCCTGTCATCTGCTTCTCCACCGCATGGAGATTCTGCGCCACGATTTCATATGCCGTGGAGTGCCCGGTGTTTTTCTCAATCTCCGCAAGCGCAAGCCGATAGTATCTGGCCGATTCTTCGAGATTCCCCGCCATATACTGCGCCTCGCCCATAGCGGACAACGCGCCGCTGTAATGGAAATCCTTCTGTTCATCCATCTCAAAAATGGAAAAAGCCGCCCGCAGATGCGCCATCGCTTCCTCATATTCTCCCAGTTTCAGGAGAGAAGCCGCCAGATTCGTATGGGTAACGGCCGTCTCAATCCTTGCCTCCGTATGCGCGCTGACAATCGGGAGCGCCCGCTTCAGACAGTTGCACGCCTCCTCAAAATCACCCATCTCCTGATACAGCAGGCTCAGATTGTTATAAAGGCTGGCAAAGCGAAAATCATCATCCTCCAGATGGCTCTGGTAGATCAGCAGCACCGCCTTATAATTGGTCATGGACTCGGCCAGCATGCCCGCCGCCCGATAGGCATTGGCAATGTTCAGCAGAGAAGTCGCATAAGGAATACTTCCCTGCAGATGATTCCGCTCCAGCACTTCCATCAGCTTATCGCAGTACATACGGCACTTTTCATATTTGCTCACATCCCGCAGATAACCGATCATCTCATTCAGCAGCGTAATCAGCGCGCCGTCGTCTCCCGCCTGTACGGCCTGCGCCATCCGGTTGTCCAGATACCCTTCCACCTTATCCATCTGATAGGTGGCAAACAATCTGTCAAGTTCCTGTAAAATTGTGTCCATATCCATAATTATCACCTCTGATTATGAGTATACCACTTTCCGGGGAAATTTGACAGCCGGACAAAAATTAAAATTATGCAAACTGGCGTCTCATGTATTGACCATAGACGGCGGACAATGCGTTTAAGTGCTCACGCTTGGTTTCCATACCGGGATGAATATAACGGTTCAGCGTAATTTTTACATCGGAATGTCCCAGTATTTCGCTGAGGCTTTTTACATCCACGCCGCTGGCAACACAATTCGTGGCAAAGGTATGACGAAGAATATGAAAATTTTTGCGTTCAATCCCGGCATTTTGGAGATATTTATAAAATCGGTTCTGATATGTGCGCGGCTCTGCCGGCCCGTTTTTATTGATCACATAACCGCCCTTTCCGTAATAGGAAAAAAGCAGTCTGACCATTTCATCGGACAACGGGATCTCCCGTTTGGAAAAAATGCTTTTGGGAACCCCTTCCATCAATATCGTTTTGCTGGCCTCCCCGTCTACCGCAATGCGCTGTACCGTCCGGTTTACATGCAGCAGTTTCCCCTCCAGATCAATGTCCTCCCATTTCAGGGCACAAATTTCGCCAAGCCGCAGCCCGGTGGAAATACAAATTATAATACCGGCTTTGTATATGTCCATCTCCTCATACAAAAATTGAAAAAGCCGTGTCTGCTCTGACTGATTGAGGACTTCGATCGGTTTGCGCGGCATGCGCAGTTTCCTGCTGGAAAACCGCGCCGGAATCACATGGTAATGTGTCTCCGCATAAGAGAGTATCTGATTGATGACGCAGGCAATGCTCCGCAGTGAACTCTCCGACAAAGCGGAAGAATCCGAACATTCCAGAATCGCTTTGATCATATCTGCGCTCAGTTCCGCCACCGGACATTTCCCGAGCGTTTTCCTGATATGATTTTCATAGGTATTGCGGTATTTTCGGTACGTTGCGTATTTTTTTAACTCTTTCACGGTAAACAGCCATTCTTCGGCAACCGCTCCGAACAAAGGACACTCTTTCCGGTTCCCCTTATATAAAAGTTCCGCATTTTGTTTTCGCTCTGCCAGCTTTTCTTTCACCTCCGCATAGGTTCTTCCGTATACCGAACGAACCACACTTCGTTTATGATAGGCATCGTAAGACATATACCTGCCTTCCCATCGTCCGTCTTTCCTTTTTCTGATATTTTCTCCGCGTCTTGCCATGAGATTTCCTCCTTTGTATGACCCTTATTTTGACCAACAATAGCATAAAATCACGAAAAGAAAAAAAATAAAAAAGGACTTCCGACTTTTTACGGTCCGAAGTCCTTTTTTCTACCGGCCTGCGTCCATCATCTCCTCAATAAATATCCCATATCCTTTCGTCGCATCCTGTACGAAAACATGCGTTACCGCTCCGACCATCTTTCCGTCCTGCAGAATGGGCGCGCCGCTCATCCCCTGTATAATGCCGCCTGTTTCCTCGATCAGTTCCGCATCGGTAATCTGCAAAACGATCTCTCTGTTAATATGTTCCCTGTCATACGTAATATCCGTTATCTGCACATCATATAATCTGGCGTCCTCGCCGTCGAGACTACACAGTATCTTAGCCGGCCCCACCTTTGTTTCCTGTTTCAGTGCAATCGGCACCGGTCCGAAAGGCACCTCTGCCTCCAGTTCCGCCCCGTACTGCCCGAATATCCCCTTATCGTTATTTCTGCTGATCACACCAAGAATATGATCATCCGCATAATCGATCAGTCCCGTCAGTTCCCCGGGCCTTCCTGCCTCCCCTTTTCTGACCCCGATAATATCCGTATGATACAGCGTCCCCTTGCGCAGAGTCATCAGCGTGCTGGTATCCATATCGTTGATACCGTGTCCCAGCGCGCCAAAGCCGCCGTTTCCGTCAATATACGTCAGAGTCCCCACCCCCTGCGCATTGTCCCGGATCCAGATGCCGATCTTATACGTGCCAGCCTGGTCTCTGACCGGAACCGTCCTCACATCAAACACCGCGTCGCCCCGCCGGACTGTCAGAACCAAATCGTCCTCCCCGATCTCCTGCAGCGTATTCATAAACATCTTTTTGCCGGTGACATCCT
>CATLGN010000199.1 GCA_949935685.1 uncultured Lachnospiraceae bacterium
GCTGTTATGGTAACATATTTTCCACGGGGAAGCAACCGGAAATCACCGGCACACGCGACAAACCCCTGTTGCCGCTACGCCAGAACCCTTCCGTCTCTGCCATAGATCCGCTCCCCGTCCGTCAGGATATAATCCTCCTGTTCCCTGACGGCTCTGACAAAATCCGCCGCATCCGCAAGCCGCCGCCGAAAGGCCATACCGCCGCCAAACAGGTTGACGGAATGGATGTCCGATCCTGCCGTCAGCGGAAATCCGTGTTCGCGCCCGTAGGCGGTCGCCCGCTCGTCAAACACCTTCTTATGCGCATACATCCGATGCGCCGCGTTGATGCCCTCCACACCGTCCACAAAATCCGGGAACAGGCGCACCTGCGGGATATAATATTCCTCCCGGAACGGATGGGCATGCACCACAATACCGCCGCCCCCGTGTACAAGCGAAAACTGTTCTTCCACCGAGGCGTCCCGGATCTCAGGATGGGCAAGCAGCCATTCTTTCGACAGGCCATAGATGAGAAATTCCGTACCGTCATACCCTGCTTCCCATCCGAAAAACACATCCAGCCCAATCTTGTCGCCAACCCGTTTTACCGCTTCATACCCTTTTGCAAACTGCTCCACAAACGCTTCCCACGGCAGGTTTCTGTCCACCGCCGTGTTGCCGTACCAGTTGTGATCCGTCACAAAAATTCCCGTATATCCCGCCGTCTTACAGGCATACGCCATGCCCGCGCCGCCGCTCCCGGCACAGGCGCTGCCTTCCATCGTATGTAAATGCGTCTCATATAGATAAGGGTATGCCGCCCTGTATTCCTTTGCCGTCATTCCGTCTCTTCCCCGTCCAGAATTTTTTTCAGATAATTTTTCAGTATCGCAATGGCCACCGTGTTTTTGCCGCCCCGCGGAATAATTAGATCCGCATACTTTTTCGACGGCTCGATAAACTGCTCATGCATCGGTTTTACCGTCGTCCGGTACTGGCGCAGCACGGATTCCACACTCCTGCCGCGTTCCGCCATATCACGGGTAATCCTGCGCATCAGCCGTTCATCCGCATCCGTATCCACAAAGATTTTCAGATCCATCAGACTGCGCAACGGTTCCGATTCCAGAATCAAAATACCCTCCAGCATCAGAATCCGCTTCGGCTGCACCGTAACCGTCTCCCGTGACCGGTTGTGAATGCTGTAATCATACACGGGCCGTTCGATTGTCCGCCCCGCTTTCAGAGCCATCACATCCGCCACCATACGTTCTGTATCAAAAGAAGCCGGATGATCATAATTCAGCTTTTCCCGCTCCGCAAAAGGCATATCATCGTGCGCCTTGTAATAACAGTCGTGCCCCACCAGCTCGATGCCCTCTCCAAAATAGTCTTTGATAATCTGTACAATCGTCGTTTTCCCGGATGCCGTCCCACCGGCCACACCGATCACATACGTCCTGTCCATCCGCCGCTCCGCCCTTTCTCTGCCGTTTCCTGTTATGCGAAAAGGATGTCCCGGTTCTAAGCCGGAAGGCATCCTTTTCTGCCGCATACTTTATCTGATTTCCTGTATCCATCCCGCGGGCGCCTCGATACGGCCCATCTGAATGCCCGTCAGCGTATCGTACAGCTTTTTCGTGACAGGCCCCATATCCGCCATGCCCGCCGGCAGACAGATCTCTGTACCGTGATCCACAATCTTCCCGACCGGAGAAATTACCGCCGCGGTACCGCACAGACCGCATTCCGCAAAGTCTTTCAGTTCTTCCTTATATATTTCCCGTTCTTCGGTTTCCAGACCCAGATATTCCTTCGCCACATGCATCAGAGAGCGTCTTGTGATCGAAGGCAGGATACTGCCGGACTTCGGCGTTACCACCTTATTGTCTTTTGTGACAAAAATAAAGTTTGCGCCGCCCGTCTCCTCAACCTTTGTATGGGTCGCGGCATCCAGATACATATTCTCGTCAAATCCCTGCTTATGCGCGTCCACAATGGCGTGCAGGCTCATGGCATAGTTCAGCCCCGCCTTGATATGCCCCGTCCCATTCGGCGCCGCCCTGTCAAAGTCGCTGATGCGGATGGTGATGGGTTTTGCGCCCCCTTTGAAATACGGTCCCACCGGCGTCGTAAAAACGCGAAACTGGAATTCGTCCGCCGGCTTCACACCGATCACCGATCCGCTCGCAAACATAAACGGGCGGATATACAGCGTCGCGCCGCTGCCATAGGGAGGCACATAGCCTTCGTTTGCCTTTACGGTCCGAATGACCGCTTCCACAAATTTTTCCTTCGGATAAACCGGCATTTCCAGCCGCCGGCAGGAGTCTTCCATGCGCTGTCCGTTCAGATCAGGCCGGAACGTTACGATACGGCCGTCCTCTGTCGTATACGCCTTTAACCCTTCAAAGCACGACTGCGAATACTGCAAAACGCCCGCGCACTCGTTGATAACCAGATCCCCATCCGGTGTCAGTCCGCCCTCGTCCCACGCGCCGTCCTTATAGTTCGCCACAAAGCGCTGATCCGTCCGCATATACGTAAATCCCAGATTGCCCCAGTCGATATTTTTCTTTTCCATTTTCCGATTTCCTCTCTTTCCCATCGTAAAGCATCTGCGCATCCGTGCGCGTCGTAATATGTTTTATTATCATACTTTACCCGGGAAAAGTCAATTCTTTATCATATGTCCTTAATCGCAGAAATCATTTCGTATTTTCCGGGCATATTTACACCAGATTCCGTATCCCCTCGCAAATACGGCGGGCGACGGCAGGATTGTTCATGGTATACAGGTGGATGCCGTCAACGCCGTTTGTCAGAAGATCCACGATCTGGTTGATGGCGTAGGCCATGCCGGCGTCAAAGAGCGCTTCTTTTTTATCCTCGAATTTATGCATAATACGGGCATATTTTTCCGGCAGGCTGGCGCCGCAGAGCGTTACCATCCGCTCGATCTGCGCTCTGTTCGTGACAGGCATGATGCCCGCCTCAATCGGCACATCGATCCCCGCGATCGCCGCGTCTTCCAAAAATCGATAATATGCCGCGTTGTCAAAGAAAAGCTGCGAGATCAGATGCGTGGCGCCGCTGTCCACTTTTTCTTTCAGATGATGCAGATCAGACGCCCGGCTTTCCGCCTCCTGATGGGTTTCCGGGTAACACGCCGCACAGATGTGAAAGTCGTCGCTCTGCTCCCGGATAAAGCGGATCAGGTCATTGGCATACAAAAATTCCTTCTTCGGTTCATAGTCCGGGCTGCGGTCCCCCCGCAGCGCCAGCAGGTTAAAAATGCCCGCCTCTTTCAGTTCTTCCAGCATTCCCCGGATCTCGGCCTTCGTATAGTTCAGGCAGGTCAGATGCACCACCGGTTCGATATGATAAACTTCTTTGATCTTTTTCGCCAGTTCGATTGTCTTATTGTTGACAGCGCTTCCGCCCGCGCCAAAGGTTATGCTGATAAAATCAGGCTGCAGGCTGCTCAGAACTTCCAGCGTCGCATCGATGTCCCGCAGGGCCGCGCCGCGTTTGGGCGGAAATATCTCAAACGAAATAACCTGCTTTTTTTTCGCTTCAAATAACGTGTCCAGATTCATACTGCTTCCTTCCTTTCGTACCGGTTTCCCACACTTTTGTTCCGCTTATAACTGAGAAACCACAAATATATCATAAATGGCTTTGATCGCCGCTTCGAAATCGCTGTCGCTGACGCCGATAATGATGTTCAACTCGCTGGAACCCTGATCGATCATCTTGACATTGACATTTGCATGGGATAATGCGGAAAAAATACGCCCGGACGTACCTCTGGTCGCCTTCATACCGCGCCCCACAACTGCCACAAGTGCAATATCCGATTCCAGCTCAAGAAAATCCGGCTCCACAGCACGATGGATACCTGCGATTACCTTCTGTTCCTTCTCCTGAAACTCATCCTGATGAACGACAATGGTCATCGTATCGATCCCGGAAGGCATATGTTCAATCGATA
>CATLGN010000200.1 GCA_949935685.1 uncultured Lachnospiraceae bacterium
TGCCGCAATTTGCACACGCCCACTTTGGGCAGACAACGGCTGGCTCCGGACAGCCATAGCGGCGGCATCCATAGTCGATAAACATATCGTACACATATCCGCCCGTCACCACGCATACCTTCCGTCTCTGTGCCACGGCGATATGATAGGCCCCCGTATCGTTTGTGACGACCAGCTCCGCTTTTCCGATTACGCCGATCAGCTCTGTTACCGATGTCTGTCCCACCAGATCATAATAGGGCGCTCCGTCCCGCAGTTCCTGCAGGAAACGCTCCGTAACCGCCCGGTCCCGCGCAGTACCGCACAGGACGAGCGCGTGCCCGGTCAGCCGCCAAATGCGCCGCGCAATCTCTGCAAACCGCTCTGCCGGCCACTGTTTTACCTGCGTACTGGCAGACGCAGCGATAACCACATAGCGCGCAGGCAGATCAGCCCGTCCCGGATACGCAAACCGCGCCAGCGCCGGCTCACAGCGCCGCCTTCCCAGTTCCGACCAGAACCAGGCATAATACCGGACCTTATGCAGATTTTTCTGCGTATTACAGAGTATTTTTGTATAAATCCGCCGCTGCATCCATGCCGGGCACTGAAATTTCTGATCTGAGGCGGAAATGGCCCCAATCTTCTCCCCCGCGCTGACCGCATGCATCACAAAAATATTTGGCGAGCATGCTTCGCATCCTACCGGATCAACAGCCAAATCAAAATACCGTTTGCGAAAGCTTCTGCAAAACCGTGCCCGATACAGGGGATCGACACTCGCCCTGCGATAATCCACGGCAATCACTTCATCAAAATAACCGGAAAATAACGCCGCATATTCCGTATGGCATGTGAGACTGAGCCGGTGTTCCGCCGCCGGCCAGATTCGCCGGATACATGGCAGCGAGCCCAGAAACAAAATGCTGTCCCCAAGCGACAGCGGAAATACAAACAAAATCTGCTTTTTTTCCGTTTTTCTCTTTTTCGCTTTGCGGACGCCCCACAACACAAGGCAGTCATAAAAATAAAAAAGAAGGCGAAGCTTCTGTAAGGCGGGAAAACACAAGATTAGCTGCAATATTTTCCAAAAAAAATTGCCGTTATGTACTTTCTTTCCGTCTTTCCCCTGTATAAAATCCGTCTGTCCGTCCATACTGTCCCTGTGACATGGTTCCTTTCTGCTCCCCTTAAATACCCTTTCCGCTACCCTAAATTCTCTTTGCGCTCCATTATAGTTCTCTTTCAGCTAATTTTCAACACTTTTTTTAATAATTATGCTATAAATAAAAATTTGGGCAGCTTGCAAAGGAGTTTTACGCGATGGGATTGGAAAAAGGTGCTTTGGGAAACATGATCCGAAAAGCCAGAATGGAAAAACAGATGTCACAGGAAACCCTTGCAGAACTGGTAGGGATTACGCCGACACATTTAAAGCATATTGAGAGCGAACACCGCAAGCCCTCCCTTACGGTTCTCTTCGATCTGGTGTCCGCCCTTCATATCTCGCTCGACAGTCTCCTGATGCCCGAAGAAAATATGCAGAAGGCGCTGTATCAGAACGCCAGCCTTTTGCTGGCGCAATGCGACGCCGGACAGCTGCGCATTGTGATTGCATTGTTGGAAGCTCTGCTGAAAAATGGGTAAAAAGTACATTGATTTCTTTGCGGACTTCTTCTATGATAGACAGGAAGACTATCGTTCCAATGGACACAGGGGAAACAGACCCCAAAACAGGAGGCATACCATGGACAGACAAAACCTGACGCTGATGACAGATCTTTATGAACTGACAATGATGCAGGGATATTTTAAGCACAAAGACCAGAATGAAACAGTGATATTTGACGTATTCTACCGCAACAATCCGCTGGACGGCGGTTACGCCATTTCCGCCGGACTGGAGCAGGTGATCAACTATATCAAAAATCTGCACTTTTCCGAACAGGATATTGCATACCTGTCCGGCCTTGGCATTTTTGACGAAGACTTTCTCGCGTATCTGGAAACCTTTCGTTTCACAGGCGATATATATGCCATCCCGGAAGGCACCATCATCTTTCCGCGGGAACCCCTGATCAAAGTAATCGCCCCGATTATGCAGGCGCAGTTGATTGAAACGGCCATCCTGACAATTCTCAACCACCAGTGCCTGATCGCCACCAAGGCCTCCCGGGTCTGCTATGCGGCAAAGGGCGACGGCATTATGGAATTCGGCCTCCGCCGGGCGCAGGGACCGGACGCCGGTATTTACGGCGCCAGAGCGGCCGTAATCGGCGGCTGTACCGGTACGAGTAACGTGCTGGCCGGACAACTTTTCGATATTCCGGTAAAAGGGACCCATGCACACAGTTGGATTATGAGCTTCCCGGACGAATACACCGCTTTTAAGACCTACGCGGAGCTGTATCCGTCCGCCTGCATTCTGCTCGTCGACACATACGATACCCTCAAATCCGGCGTACCCAATGCCATCCGCGTCTTCCGGGAAATGCGGGAAAAAGGTATTCCTCTCGCCGGCTATGGCATCCGCCTCGACAGCGGCGACCTCGCCTATCTCTCCAAAAAAGCCAGAAACATGCTGGACGCCGCCGGTTTCCCGGACGCCATTATCTCCGCCTCCAACGATCTCGACGAATATCTGATCGACAGCCTGAAGGCACAGGGCGCCGCCATCACTTCCTGGGGGGTCGGCACCAATCTGATCACCTCCAAAGACTGTCCCTCCTTCGGCGGCGTATACAAACTGTCCGCCATTATGGACGCAGACGGCAGCTTTATTCCCAAAATTAAACTGTCCGAAAACACCGAAAAAATTACGAATCCCGGCAATAAAACCATTTACCGCATTTATGAAAAGGACAGCGGCAAAATTAAGGCCGATCTGATCTGCCTCGTGGATGAAGTTTACGCCGAAGACGAGCCGCTGCTGCTCTTTGACCCGCACGCACCGTGGAAAAAGACCCGCCTGGCTCCCGGGACTTATACGCTGCGTGAAATTATGGTACCTGTCTTCCGGGACGGAACCTGCGTCTATGAAACGCCGAAGACAATGGATATTCGGGCATATTGCCAAAAGGAGCTGAATACACTCTGGGATGAAACGAGACGGCTTGTCAATCCGCATACGGTCTATGTGGATCTCTCGAAAAAATTATATGATATGAAAATAGAACTGTTGGATAAGATGAGTATGCAAGAGGGGAATGCGTAAGCTTCCCCTCCTCTGCCTTATGCCTGCATCTGCCTGCCCAGAAATGACGCCGCCGACAGAATCAGCTTTTTTTCAACTTCACCCATTTTACTCTTATTATCGTCATCCAGCAAAATCACCGCACCGATGACATCGCCTTCACAGATGATCACGCCGATCGCCTCATGGACATAAGATCCGTCGTTTTCATCAAAAATCTGAATAAAACTCCGCTCGCCTTTGGAAGCAAGAAACGACTCGCGTTTATCCAGTTTTTCTTCCAAATCCCGGCTGATCGACTTGCCGATGGCATTTTTATAACCGCCGGACGCCGCGATAAACTGGTCCCGGTCGGCAATGATCGCCGTATGCCCGGACACCTGCGCCAGACTTTCGGCATATTGTTTTGCGAATAAATTCATCTCTCCGATGGGAGAATATTTTTTGAGGATAATCTCTCCCTCCCGGTCGGTAAAAATTTCCAGCGGATCACTCTCACGGATTCGCAGCGTCCTGCGTATTTCCTTCGGGATCACAATTCGTCCAAGATCATCTATTCTGCGAACAATTCCTGTTGCTTTCATATTTGTACTCCTCCGTTATCTGCATCGTTTCCATTCGATTGTGATACTATTATTTGTAAACGGAGGTTTTTTATACCTATTATATTTTTCTTAAATATCCCCCAATGCGCTCCCATCTTCTCCAAATTATGCTACAATAAACTCCGGTTAAAACAAGCAAACTGCCGTTTTAGCAGACATACATATCGGAGGAATCAATATGGGAATTG
>CATLGN010000201.1 GCA_949935685.1 uncultured Lachnospiraceae bacterium
ATCCGTGTATGTCAGGAAGAAAAGAAAGGGTTGTTTATTCTGGTAAAGACTTCCAATCCGAGCAGCGGTGAGTTTCAGGACCGTCTGGTAAGAGGCGGCGCGTTCGGAGAAGGCGATGCGGCATTGCCGGACAGGCCGCTGTATGAACTGGTGGGAGAACAGGTGGCAAAGTGGGGCGAGACATGCATGGGCGACTCGTACAGCTATATTGGCGCGGTTGTCGGTGCGACTTATCCTGAGATGGGAAAAACACTGCGGCGGATTATGCCGAAAGCGTATATTCTGGTGCCCGGCTATGGGGCGCAGGGGGGAAAAGGCGCCGATCTGGTTCACTTTTTCAACGAAGACGGACTGGGTGCGATTATCAATTCTTCCCGCGGCATTATTGCCGCTTATAAGCAGGAGAAATACGCGTCTTATGGCGGTGTATGTTATGCGGACGCCGCGCGTGCGGCGGTGCTCGATATGAAAGCGGACATTGCTTCCGCGCTGGCAAAACGATAGTCGTTTTACAGGCCGGCCGGCAGGAACCTTTGCGGGGACTGCCGGCCGGTTTTTATATCGATTGGGATTTGCGGAACAGAGAGGAAAAGATCGTGACCGTATTGAGAACCGATAAATTTTTCCCTTTCCATTCCCGAAAGCGTTGAAAACGGATACATTTTATGGTAGACTATAAATCATATGCAGACGTGGCGGCATTTTTGTGAGGAGTGCGGCTGGCAAAACCAAGGAGAAAGACGGTATGGAACGATACAAAGATGAATTTATAGAATTTATGCTGGACAGCAATGTGCTGAAATTTGGTGATTTTACGTTAAAGAGCGGCCGGAAATCTCCTTTTTTTATGAATGCGGGTTCTTATGTGACCGGCAGTCAGCTTCGCAGGCTGGGACAATATTATGCAGAGGCGATTCATGATCATTACGGCGTGGATTTCGATATCCTGTTTGGGCCGGCCTATAAGGGAATCCCCCTGGGCGTGGCTACGGTTATGGCAATCAGTGAATTGTATGGAAAAGATGTGAAATACTGTTCTAACAGAAAAGAAATCAAAGACCACGGAGATCAGGGTATCTTACTGGGCAGTCCGATTGCAGACGGCGATCGGGTTGTCATCATTGAGGATGTCACAACCTCCGGAAAGTCGATCGAAGAGACGTTTCCGATTTTGAAAGCGCAGGGGAATATTGAAATTCTGGGACTGATGGTATCCCTGAACCGGATGGAGAAAGGGCAGTATGGAGAAAAGAGCGCGCTGGAGGAGATCCGGGACACGTATGGTTTTCCGGCGGCGGCTATTGTATCCATGGAAGACGTCGTTTCCCGGCTGTATAACCGGGAATACCGGGGCCGGGTATATATTGATGATGCGATGAAAGCGTCCATAGACGCATATTATGCGCGCTATGGGGCAAAAAAATAAAAAGGAGCAGTTTGCATGGAAGAAAAGGCATATAAGATTATGGGACAGTCGGGAGGACTGAATATTACACTGGGCGTAATTGCGATTGTCGCGGGAATTGCCGGCGGGGTGCTTCTGATCGTGGGCGGCGCCAGACTGCTTGCGGCAAAGTCCAAACTGTTATTCTGACGCCGGGGCGACAGGAGGCAGTCATGGCGAAAAAGGGCAGTTATATCTTTACGAATAAAGAACATCCGCAGAAAGCGCTTATGTCAACGATACTGGGGATTGTTTCTGCTGTTTCCATTATCGCATCGCTTTATCTGACGTTTCAGAACGGCGGTGTGGCAAGACCGCGCTATGGGGCGGCTTTTCTGTTGGCGGCGCTCTTTTCTGTGGCCGGTCTGATTCTCGGTATTTTATCCCGGATGGAGCCGGACAAATATTATCTTTTTTCGTATCTGGGGCTTGCCATTAATATTTTGGTTCTGGCAGGTACCGGATTTATTTTATTTGCAGGGGTATATGGAATATGAAAGAAGTGGAGACGCAGCGGGACACACTTTTGGAGGAGCGTTTTGAACTGGCGCTGGAGCGGATTGGGGAGCTGGCAAGGCCCGCGGATCAGCAGAATCCTGATGTGGCGCAGCGGTATGCGCCCTATTTCCGGGAGACAGCGGCTTATGTGAAAAAGGTGCTTGTCGAATGGGACGAACAGATGCATCAGTCTTTGGAAGACATACCGCTTGCCGTATTGCGGGAGCGCAATTACAATCTGTATGCGGATATTTTACCGGAGCATTATGAAACCTGTTATGGCAATCCGGCCTATGCGGTCGGCCTGTACGGAGAGGATATGGGGCGGCTGCTGGCATTTCTGTATGCGGAGCTGCACAGCCAGATCGGCGCTGTCTATGAAAAGGACAGAGAAGCGCTGACGATTCGCATGGAACTGTTCCTGGAAATTTATCAGGCGTTTGTCTGTGCCCGGGAGACGGGAGAGGACGCGCCCGCCTATGAGGAACTGCGCCGGATTGTCTACTGGTTTGTAAGCGATTATTCGGAGCCGGAGACGGAGAAGCGGGTGCGCAGCCAGCTCGATCCGAATCAGGATTTTTTGCTGCGCATTGTCATGGACAGTGATCTGGGAGACAGCCGGTATTTATATTATTATGGAGAATATATTACCGAAAATGAGGAGAAGCTGGCCGCATATCTGTATGGACTGCCGGAGGAGACGATCCGCAGGATGGCGGATACCTTTACGGAAGGGTATCGGATGGGGTTCGTCGTCGGCGGCAAGGATATGTCCCGGAAAAAGACGGTTAATCTCCGTTATCCGGCAGGATTTGAGCGGGTGATCCGGCAGGCGGTTGTAAATTTTCGCCGGATGGGTTTGGAACCCGTTATTTACAGGGCTTCCGAAAGTATATTTCACAAAAGGGGCATGAGCCGGGTGGGGTTCGCCGGCGCGCAGGCCAATCAGCAGTACGCCTATGATCATCGGGAAGATCAGGCGTTGTATCTGGATAAACGGTATACGGCCCGGCGGCTGGAGGGACTGAAGCGGGCCTATGAGGCGGCAAAAGAACTGGCATATGTCCATGGCGGCCCGGCCTGTCTGGAAGGATTTGGGGAAGCGCCGTTTGCGCCGCTGGAAAAAAAGGAAACGCTGCGGCTCAGCGGGGAACAGCAGCGGCTTTCGGTAGAGTACGCGGCTGCCTCCGGCGAGCTTGTCAATCAGTATATTCGCGGGGAGGAGCGCAGTTTTACGATTATTGCGTTTCCCATGCCGGAGATCGGGGAGCGGTTTACGGAGATATTTGACGCGGTGACAGCGGTTAATACGCTGGATTATATGTTGTATCGGGATATTCAGCAGACGATAATCCGGGCGCTGGATCAGGCGGATTTTGTGCGGATTACGGGATGCGGTAAAAACCGCACCGCGCTGACGGTTGCGCTGCAGCCGCTGGAGGATCCGGAGCGGGAAACAAAATTTGAAAACTGTGTGGCCGATGTCAATATTCCGGTCGGGGAGGTATTCACTTCGCCTCGTCTCGAGGGGACCAACGGATTGCTCCATGTAACGCGGGTTTATCTGAATGGTCTGGAATACCGGGATCTGGAACTGACATTTACCGATGGCATGGTGACGGATTTTTGCTGCGGCAACTTTTCTTCGGAAGAAGAAAACCGCAAATATGTCCGGGATACGGTGCTGTTTCATCATAACAGCCTGCCGATGGGAGAATTTGCCATCGGCACGAATACCACGGCCTATATGGCTGCGCGGAAATTTGGGATTGCCGATAAGCTGCCGATTCTGATTGCAGAGAAGACGGGGCCGCATTTTGCGGTGGGGGATACGTGCTACTCTCACAGTGAAGAACTTCCGGTTCGCAATCCCGACGGCAGAGAGATGGTCGCCAGGGATAACGCCTGCTCGCGCAGGCGGCTGACGGGCGATATGGCGGGGGCGTATTTCAACTGTCATACGGATATTACAATACCATATGACGAACTGGGAGAATTGACGGCAGTGGCGCCGGAC
>CATLGN010000202.1 GCA_949935685.1 uncultured Lachnospiraceae bacterium
GAAAATGCTTTATATCGGAGATAGCAAATATGACGGCAAATGTGCGGTCTCACATGAGCAAATCACTATGGCCAGAAGCAACATACCGTGGTATGATTTACCCATATTCGATTGAATACAGTCCATAAGGAGGAGAATGCGATGCGCAGAAAAGACCGGGAAATCACGGATACAACGACAATTTTTGAAATCATTGCACGGTGCGCGGTGGTTCATCTGGCGATGGTGGATGAGGGAAAACCTTATACTGTCGCCATGAACTTCGGTTATGAACGGGATGGGGACGCGCTGATTCTGTATCTGCACAGCGCCTGCGATGGGCGGAAGATCGCTATTTTGAGAAAGAATCCGGCGGTGTTTTTTCAGATGGACTGCGGCGGAGAGGCGATTGCGGGAACGGCGGAAAATCCCTGCGCCTATGGCTGGCGGTATGACAGCGTGACAGGAAGCGGGATTGTGGAATTTTTGGAAGACGAACAGCAAAAAACCAACGCGCTGAACCGGTTGCTCGCACATGTTGCAGGAACGGAAGCCGTCTTCTCCTTCCCACCCGCCGCGCTCGCCAAAACCTGTGTCTTTCGTATCCGTTCTGTTGATATGATCGGAAAACGGTGTCAATAACGGGAGGGGCAAGGGATGAAATGGGATATGCTCTTTTTCCTGAACAGTGCTCTGCTCGGCGTCGGACTTGCAATGGATGCCTTCTCCGTCTCACTTGCAAACGGATTGCACGAACCGGATATGCACAGGAAAAAAATGTGCGGCATTGCAGGCATGTTTGCTTTCTTTCAGGCATTGATGCCGATGATTGGCTGGACATGCGTACATACCGTGCTCCGGCATTTTACAGTGCTCGAAAAATGGATTCCCTGGATCGCTTTTTTTCTGCTGCTCTTTATCGGCGGTAAAATGCTGGCGGACAAAATCAGGGCAAAAGAAGAAGCCGTGGTAAACGTGCAGATTGGTATGACAGCCCTTTTCGTACAGGGTGTGGCAACCTCCATTGACGCGCTCTCCGTTGGATTTGCAATCGCAGGGTATGGCCTTATCATGGCCCTTGTCTGCGCGCTTGTAATCGCCGCCGTGACCTATGCGATTTGTCTGTCCGGACTGCTCATCGGAAAACGGTTCGGCACAAAATTTTCCGATAAGGCCGCCCTTCTGGGCGGTATTCTGCTCATTCTAATCGGCCTCGAAATATTGATTACCGGTATATTCTGAACACAGACAGCAGACGCGCCACAGGCATTGTTTTGCCTGTGGCGCGTCTGACTGCTTATTTTTGCGCATGCCGTCATCTCGCACTCTTGTCATAGGGAACGCCGCTGGCGCGGGGCGCCTGTGAGTTTTTGGAAGTAAATATCAGCACGATCAGCGTCGCAATATACGGAATCATTTTATACAGATAACTGGGGATTCCCATATTATTGAGGAAGGGTATCCCCGAATACGCAGCCGCAATGGCTTTTGTCAGTCCGAAAAACAGAGAGGCCCACATAATGCGCACCGGTTTCCACTGTCCGAAAATCAATACCGCCAAGGCGAGGAAACCATAGCCGGAAACGGTGGCGTTGAAGTTTGTCGAAGTCGGCACGACAAACACCAGTCCGCCCAATCCGCCCAGAGCGCCTGAAATGATCACGCCCGCGTACTGCATCCGATAGACATTGACACCCGCTGCATCCGCCGCCTGCGGATGTTCGCCGCATGCCCGCAGACGCAGGCCGAAACGGGTCCGATACAGCACAACGGCCGATAAAATCAAAATCGCAATACCCATATAGGTCGTGATATACGTATTCTTAAAAAACAGATCCCCGATAAACGGAATGCTCCCCAGTACCGGAACCGATTCGATGCGGAACGTATTGGAAAACTGAATCTGCTGCACACCCTGAATGATTCTTGCCACAAAAATCGCAAACGCCGGCGCAAACATATTTAGCGCCGTGCCGCTGATCGTCTGATCCGCCTTCATATTGATGGCGGCATAGGCATGAAACAGAGAAAAGACAACGCCCGTTGTCATCGCAATGACAATCGCAATCAAAAGCTGTCCCTGCCCGCTCATACGATTGCCCGTCAGATTCAGAAACAGAATACCGGTAAAGGCCCCCATTGTCATAATACCTTCCAGCGCGATATTCACAACGCCGCTGCGCTCCGAAAACATACCGCCCAGAGCCACGATCAAAAGAGGAATGGAAAAAAACATTGTCTGCTGAAAAATAAAATATACTACACTCATGCCTTACTTCCCCCTTTCTGCGCCGTTTCCGGTTCCGCCGCATTTCCCGGCTTCTTTTCAGCCCTGCCCTTTCCAAACTTCTGCATCAAAATTCTGACAATCAGGGCAAACGCACTGAAGTAAATAATAATGGCTACAATAATATCAATAATCTCCGTAGAGAACTCAAACAACTGCAGATAAAAACCGCCTGCTGTCAGATAAGCGATAAAGATACCCGAAAACAGAATCCCGATTGGATGACACAATCCGAGCAGCGCAACCGAAATGCCGGTAAACCCTTCGTCCGCAATCGTATCCACGATCTCAATATGTTTGCCTGTCCCCGCCAGATAGAGACACGCGCCTGCCAGTCCGGCAATCGCACCGGCAATCACCATCGAAAGAATAATGCTTTTCTTCTCATTGATGCCCGCATACCGGCTCGCATTACGGTTATAGCCCACCGCTTTCAACTCATAGCCGAACGTTGTCTTATCCAGAACAATATAGATCACGATAACTGCCAGTACCGCGATAATAAAGCCCCCGTTGATACTGGATTCCGGGAAGATCTTGTCCAGACCCATTTTGGGAATATTGGCGCTGCTCAAAACCGGCTTACTCTCATTGCGCAGATTGTTAAAAATCGGCTTATAGCTTTTCACAAACCAGTTGACGGCATACATACCGATATAATTCATCATAATGGCCGATATGACCTCGTTTACATTGAAAAATGCTTTCAGCAGGCCGGGCACGGCTCCCCAGACGGCGCCGAAACACACGCCGGCAAGCAATGCCACAATCCAGTGCATACTTCCCAGATTTTCACACATAACGCCGACATAAACTGCACCGAATCCGCCTACGATAAACTGTCCGCTGGCGCCGATATTAAACAGCCCCGTCTTAAAGGCAAAACCGACGGAAAGCCCGGTCAGGATAATGGTCGTCGAATAATAAAACACCTGTCCCACGCCTTTTGCCCCGTGCGTAAAAGCGCCGGTCAAGATCGTCACAAAGCCCGGAAACGCCTGTCCCGGATTACAGATAATCAGTATCACAAGCCCGACCAGCAGACCGATGATAATGGCAAAGACAGAAGAAAGCACACCCGTATAATCAAATTTTCCCTTACGCATTTTTTTCTGCCCCCTTCCGCTTCGATCCGGCCATATAAAGCCCCAGTTCCTGCACCGTCGTCTCCTTCGGGTTCAGATCCGCCACGATCGCCCCTTCAAAGATAACAAGAATCCTGTCGCTCAGGTTCATAACTTCATCCAGTTCCAGAGAAACCAGCAAAATAGCGCTGCCCGAATCCCGCTGTGCCACAAGCTGCTTATGAATATATTCGATGGCTCCCACATCCAGTCCGCGTGTGGGCTGTACCGCCAGCAGAATATCGGGATTTTTCATAATTTCCCGCGCCACAATCGCCTTCTGCTGATTTCCGCCGGACATACTGCGCGTTATCGTCTCTTTTCCCTGTCCGCTTCGAATGTCGTATTTCTCAATCAACATATCCGCATATTCATTGATCTTATCTTTTTTCAAAAATCCGCCCTTGCTGAAAGACGGCTCAAAATATTGCTGCAAAACCAGATTATACGCGAGGTTATAATCCAATACCAGACCGTGTTTGTGCCGGTCCTCCGGAATATGCGACATGCCATGGGTATTTTTATAACGGATGGATTTATGCGTCATATCCTCTCCGTT